>CANRFK010000084.1 GCA_947629875.1 uncultured Clostridia bacterium | reverse complement strand
AACACAGAAGTTAAGCTCTCTTACGCCGAAAGTACTTGGCCCAGCGGCCCGGGAGGATAGGTAGTTGCCGGATTTCAGACAAAAAAACACCGCACCCGCGGTGTTTTTTTGTCTGAAAAAAGAGCCTAACTTCTGGGGCAAGCCGCATCCGACCGAGCAGAAAAGAGGAACCGCGTTCAAATGCGGCTTTACACCTCCACGCTCTCTTACGCCCGTGTAGGTAGTTGCCGGATTTCAGACAAAAAAGAGGTACCAAACGGCGCCTCTTTTTTTGTCATGTCGACCGAACGAATTTTGTCATTTCGACCAAGCGAAGCGCGTGGAGAAATCTCAAAATGCCGATGGCGGATTCCGCTCCCTCATGCCGAGGCTCCACGGGAGCCGAGTGTATCTTTCTCCGAGCGTAGTCCAGTTTGCCCCCTCCACGGGAGGGAATGGTAGGAGGGTGGGGCTTTTCCATACCCCATGCTCGCATTATAAAATGTCATCCCGAGCGAAGTCGAGGGATCTCTACCGATTTCCACCCCATTCTGCCCCACGTGGTTATGCGTCATTCTGCCCCGCGCGCCGCCGCGGCGGCACGCGAGCGTATCTTTTCCCCAAAAATCATCTCCAACCCCATAAAAACAGTTGACTTTGTGAACCATTTCGCCTATAATGTAAAGAAACTGCACAAATTTGTTGCAAAGGAGACGAAATGCTGCAAATCATCACGGATAGTTCGGCGGAGATCTCCGAGGCGGAGGCTGCCGCGCTCGGCGTCAAAATCGTACCCCTTGTCGTCATTTTCGGGGAGCAGGCGTACGAGGAGACGGCGCTCACAAAAGAAGAATTTTACACCCGCCTCATCTCGGGCGAATTTCCCCACACGTCGCAACCCTCGGAGGAGGCGTTCACGCGCGCCTTTGCGGAGACGAACGGCGAGGAGGCGCTCGTCATTCTCATCTCGTCGGCGCTCTCGGGCACGGTGAACACGGCGCGTCTCGCCGTCCGCGACGGGGGCTTTTCCAAGGTGCACGTCTACGACAGCCTCTGCACGACGGCAATGCTCCGCATTTTGGTGGAAACGGCGGCCAAAAACCGCGAAAAGCCCGTGGAAGAGGTCATCTCGATCCTCGATGAACTCCGTCCCCGCATCCACCTTCGCGCGTATGTCGATACCCTCGAGTACCTCTATAAGGGCGGCCGCCTGAAAAAGTCCGTCGCAATCGTCGGCGACTTGCTCGGCGTCAAGCCCATCGTCACCGTCTCTTTGGACGGCGCGGTCATCATGGCGGGAAGGGCGCACGGCAGAAAGCGCGCCTTAAAGGAACTCGCCGAGCTTTTCGGGCGCGAAGAACTCGATCCCGCATACCCCGTCTATTTCCTGTGTAGCGATCGGGAAGATCCCGCCCGCGCGCTCATGCAGGCGGTAAACCGCGAAAACGCCGCAATTTTTCAGATCTGCTGCGCGGTGGGAACGCACATCGGCCCCAATGCCGCCGGCTACGTCTGCGTTGCAAGATCCGCAAAAACGGCAAAACGCTGTTAAAAAACCGCCCCATATTGAACGCGCCCCGCGGCTTTGCCGCGGCGGCGCGTAAATTTTATTTTTTCAATGTCATAATCGTCATCGAATTTTCGGGGTATGAAATAATCAATGTGGATCCATCGCATTCGCATATCAGCGGGTCGTCCTCTATTGTAATCGTGATCTTATTCGGCTCGCCTTCCACCGTTTCCCACGTGCCCGTAAATGTTACGTTATATTCTTCGCGCTCTTCCGACTTGATGGTCACCTTTACACTGCCGTCCGATTTGAGGCGGAAAGTGAAACTATCCCGTTTGGCGACGATCCCGGAGAGCAAGGTATCCCCGATGCCGTATTCCTTCACTTCGCCGTCCGTCTCCATTTGCGCGGAGAAAAAATAATACGTGCCCGCCATACCCTTTCCCACATTGCACGCAGCCAAACAGAGCACGCCGAATATGAACGCCAAAATCGTTGCAAACAGCCATTTTGTTTTTTTCATCATTTATTCTCCGCTTGCATTTTTTCCTGAACCCGCTTCATCGCCTCGGCCTGCGCCTCCGCCTGTGCTTCCCGCTCTTCTTCCTTTGCCTTGTCGATGGCGGCAAGCACGTCGCGTCGGAATGCTTCCGTATTTTTCACATAGGGATAGACCAAGTCGTCCACCGTATTTCCGTTCACAATTCTTTGTGACCCCGCGGAGACGATCTTCAATTCCCCATAATGAAAGATCCCGCCGAAAATTCCGTTATTCGACTGAATATTGTCGAGTTTTGTGAGGGGCATATCAATGACCGTTTTTGCAATGATGCCCTTTCTTCCGAGCAATCTTTTGTTTGTGACGACAAGCTGATTGAATTTGATTTGCAAGGCGCCGCTGAGAATGTTCCACACCCCAATCAAAACGCCGACCGCAAGCACGATCGCCTGTATCACAAGTGTGATTACGTCAAACACATCCGGCGCGCCCAACGATATGAGCCACCCTCCAAGCGCGCCGACGCCATAATAGATCCCAACCGCGATCCCCACTACGATGATCGCCAAAACAAAATCGCCGATGATCGCCGCCTTGCTGTGCGTAACGCGCGCCAGGATCTTTTCGTCCCTGCCGAGGTTGCTCTCTACATAACTCATAATTTTTTCTCCTTTGTTTTCCCCCATTATATTCTAATTATTATTAGAAGTCAAGTAAATTTTCTAATTTTTATTAGAATAATTGATATGAAGACATTCGACCGCCGCCTGTTCGGGGAGAGGCTCAAACAACTGCGGACGGAGAAAAATATCGGGCAAAACCAACTCGCCAAGGATTTGGGGTTGAGCAACGCCTCCATAAGTTATTGGGAGACGGGCAAGCAACTGCCCACGATCGAAGCCGTCTATAAGATCGCCGTATACTTCGGCGTTTCGGCGGATTATCTTCTCGGGCTGAAAGATTTTTGATGAAATTTGCGTCCCCATGTATACGTTTATCTATGAAACGCGCCCCGCGGCATCGCCGCGGGGCGCGTAAGCGTATTGCCCTCGGCCTTCCCCTTGGAGGGGAAGGTGTCTGCCACACGGCAGACGGATGAGGTGTATGGAATTGTTTTCCCAACTCTATCTTCACTTACAATGTAGCCCCCGCGTCTTTTTCATAAAATCCCGCAAAACACCGTAAAAAAAGCACCCTTCCATGCAGAAGGGCGCCTCGGTTTTCATGCCGTTCAGTTATTCAGCGGGTCGGCTTCGCAGATGCGCTCCGAGATGCGCACAAAGGCGCGCGCATCCTCCTCGCCGATGGATTTTATAATGTCGTCCACAAGTTTCAGCGTCCTGCCGTGCAGTTCCAGATAGCCGCCGAGGTTCTCGGGCACGAGTTGCACAAAGGTCGTGCGCTTGTCCTTGCCGTCGCAGCGGATGAGATAGCCCTTCTTGACGAGCGATTCGATGGTGCGGTTGACGAGGGATTTGAGCATGCGCGTCTCCGAAACGAGGTCGCGGAAGGGGACGAGCCCCACGCCGTCCCTGAGGTAACGTGCATAGACGATATTCATGACGATCGCCTCGTTATAGATCATGCCCTGCGTGATGCGGGTATTTTTGAGCACGCCCGTCAGTCTGATCCACGCCGAAATGATCTTCTCGCCCAATTCGTCCGTTTCGTTCATTTTTGCCTCCTTATGTCGCATCCCGTGTGAAATATTAGCATGATTGTAGCATATATGCGGAATAAAGTCAAGAAATTACGTCCGAATTTCACAAAAAAAGATAAAAAATAGTGTGACATACACCGTTGTAATTTGCCTTTCCGCATGATATAATCAAAGAAAAGGGGGAAAGAGCCATGTTGCCGAAGGATCACGCGATGCTGTTGAGCTTCGTGAATATGAAACTGCGCGACGAGTACGAAAGCCTCGATGCGCTCTGCGACGGTTTGGAGGAGGATCGCGCAGCGCTCGAGCGCCGCCTCGGGGAAGCGGGATACATCTATGACGAGGCGCAAAACGCATTCAGGCGCAGGGAGTAACAAGAAAAAGTTTTCCACATTTCCACCGTGGAATTGTGGATAAATGTTGACAAAGAGGGGAGGAGAACCACATGACACAGTACGACATGATGAAGATCTTTTCGCAGTACGAAGAATTTGACGAGGGCGATTTTACGCCCGAGGAGATGGAGGAATACCTCGCCTACGCGGAGAGCGCGGAGAAGCCGCTTCCCCCGTCGGAGTGGAAAAAGCAGTACTTCGACTACTACGACGACGTCAAGGATAAATCCCTCAAAAAGCAGGATTGGTAGTGCGCCCGCCGCGGCGTTGCCCCCTCCTCGGGAGGGGGTGGAACGCTCTTGCTCTCTTGGTTGGGGTAGGCCATGATTTGCCCTCCCCCTTTCCAAGGGGGAGGGGTAGGGGAGGGGGTTCCCTCATTCCGCCTCGCGCCCGTCTCCCCGCGTCTCTCTGCCACGTTTACTGCGTCATTCTGCCCCGCCCGCACTATTGCCGACTAAGGGCGGCACGAGGAGCGTAGCGACGAAGTTGCGCGTCGAAGAATCCCGGACAACGCAGTCCGACTCGCCCCCTCCTCGGAGCTTTCCTCCCTGCCCCCTCCTTGGGAGGGGGGTAGGGGGGTGGGGCAACTTGCCTTCCCCTCGAGGGGAAGGTGTCCGCCATGGGCGGACGGATGAGGTGGATGCGATCGTCCACCGCATTCCTCATACCGAGGCTCCGTAGGAGCCGAGCGTATTTTCCCTTAACGAAGTCCGCCCACCAAGGCGGCGCGCGGGCGGGGGAGGGATGAAAAGGAAAAAATTACAAAACAAAATCCCAATCAAACCAACCCCGCGCCGAAAACCAAACGCCCGTCAACCGTACAAAAATCCCCCCGCAAAAACGCGGGGGAAAGCAAATTCAAACTTCGGCCTGTGTGCGAATAAGCAAACTCAACTTTCCGCCTGAACGGAAGCGGGCTTGGGCTTTTTCCCGTCGAGGAACACGGCCACATTCTTGCGCCGCATCTTGGCGACAAAGAGATAGAGCGGCGTGCCGAGCCCGTAGATCCACAGCGACTGCGAAATGAGCAGCGATACAAAATTCCACGTGTACGCGGCGATGGCGGTGCCGAAGCCGTCGACAAATCCCGCGAGGTAGACGATAACGACGGGGACGATGACGGCGTTGAGGGCGACGGGGAAAAATCCGCCGATCGCGATGCGGGCAATGTGGTTGCCGATTGAATTGCGGCTCTCGCGGAAAATTTTCCCGACGGCGAATGTGAGGAGCGCGGCGACGAGCGTCACGAGCGAGCCCACGAAGATGTCGTACACGCCGTAGAGCGAGATGACGTTGGCGAGCATGCACCCGATCCAGAGCGCGGGCACGGCTTCCACATAGAAGAGGGCGAGGATGCACAGCGCCTCGGCGGGGCGGAACTGCAAAAAGCCGACGTAGCCTAGCATCCCGAAGGAACAAGTAAGCGCAACGTACAGCGCGGCGATGATGCCCGCGCGGCAGATGCGCTTGGTGGTAAAAAAGTTTTTCAATTGACACCTCGGTTTTTTTATTCGGAAGTGTTGGCCGAAAACCTTCCGTGCGTTCTATGTTACTACAAACTTCCGCCCCCGTCAAGCGATTTTACGACGGAAATTTCCCACCCGCGGGGCAAAAAAGAGGAATAATTTTGAAGGAAGAAATTCGTCCGCGGGGAAAAATTCAGTCGCGCGGGGAACAAATATAAAGAAGAATAAGGAATAAGATACACTCGCACGCCGCCCATCCGCGAAAGCGGATGGGCGGCGTGCTCGGTATGAGGGTGCGCGGGGAAGAAGTGTAAAGATAAATAAGGAAAGAAAAGATAGTGCCCCTCCCCCATATCCCCCTCCCCGCGGCTACGCCGCGGGGAGGGGGATTTTGTCGCGCGTTGCGCCCACTTTGCACGCCTCGCCGTGGAATTTTCCTGCGGGGATAAAATTCGCGGAAAATCTTGCAAAATTTCCGCCCGCGTGCTATACTAAAACTGCGTCACAATTCAATACTGTATGCAAGAAGATACAA
>CANRFK010000083.1 GCA_947629875.1 uncultured Clostridia bacterium | reverse complement strand
CTCGTGAAAAAGGCAATGAAAACGGACTTTTCGTGGGCTACATCCGCGAAATATTACGAAGGGCTCTACCTCGATATGCTAAAATAATCTTCGGAGTAAATATATGGCAAAACTCACCGAGCACGAAGCGCAACAACTCATCGCAAGCAAACTGACGCGGTACTTCGGCGTAAATTCGCAGGAGGCGTCGCGGGAACAAATCTACAAGGCAGTCGTGATGAGTGTGCGCGATATCATGCTCGAAAAACGGCAAAAGTTCCATGTAAAGATGAAGAATGCGCGCGCAAAGCGGGTGTACTATCTCTGCATGGAATTTTTGATGGGCAGATCGCTCAAAAACAGCATCTACAATCTCGGCATTGCGCCGCAGATCTCCGCGGCGGTGAAGTCGTACGGGCTGGAGCTCGAGGATCTCTATGAGGAGGAGCCCGATGCGGGGCTCGGCAACGGGGGGCTCGGCAGACTCGCGGCGTGCTTTTTGGACGCGCTCGCAACGCAGGATTATCCCGCGATGGGGTTCTCCATCTGCTATCAGTACGGGCTCTTCAAGCAGAAGATCGTGGACGGCTGGCAGATGGAACTGCCCGATGTGTGGCTTCCCGGCGGCGAGGCGTGGCTGACGCAACGCTCGGATAAGCAGTTCATCGTGCGCTTCGACGGCGAACTCGAGGAAAAGTGGACGGACCACGGCATGGAGACCATCTACCACAACGCCAAGGAAGTGGAGGCCATCGCCTGCGACATGATGGTATCGGGCGCGGACAGCGAGGCCGTGAGCGTTTTGAGGCTGTGGCGTTCCCGCGCCGTGCAGAAGTTCGATATGCAGCTCTTCTCGCAGGGCAACTACGACGAAGTCATGCGCGACGAGAGCGAAGCGCAACTGCTTTCCAAAGTACTCTATCCCTCGGATAACCACTATGAGGGGAAGTCTCTTCGCTTGAAACAGCAATATTTCCTCGTCTCGGCGTCGCTGCAGTGCATCGTCTCCGACCACAAGCGGCGGTATGGCTCCTTGGCGCTCCTGCCGCAGATGGCCGCCATCCACATCAACGATACGCACCCCGCGCTCGCCATTCCCGAACTCATGCGCATTCTCGTGGACGAAAATTATTTCAACTGGGAAGTGGCGTGGAACATCACGACGGCGACGTGCGCCTACACCAACCACACCGTGCTCGCCGAAGCCCTCGAAACGTGGGCGGAGGATCTCATCGCGCGCAGGCTTCCACGCATCTACGGCATTCTGAAGGAGATCAACCGTCGCTTCTGCGACGATCTCTGGCACAAATATCCCGGGGATTGGAACAAAATTTCGCGCATGTCCATTCTCTCGCACAACACCGTGCGCATGGCGAATTTGTGTGTCGTGGGCACCCACAGCGTGAACGGCGTCTCCGAACTGCACAGCGAGATCATCAAAAACAGCATTTTCCGCGATTTTTATGACTATACGCCCGATAAGTTCACCAATGTCACCAACGGCATTGCGCACAGGCGGTGGCTCAACCAATCCAACCCCGAACTGTGTGCGCTCCTCGACGAGTGCATCGGCACGGGCTATGCGAAAGATGCTTCCAAACTGGCCGAATTCAAGAAGTTTGAAAACGACAAGAGCGTTCTGAAACGGCTGGATGAGATCAAGCGCATCAAAAAGGAACAGTTTGCGGCTTACGCAAAGAAAACGCAGGGAGTGGAGATCGACCCGAATACCGTGTTCGATGTGCAGGCAAAGCGGCTCCACGAGTACAAGCGACAGCTTCTTAACGTCTTGCACATCATCGCCGACTACAACGCCCTGCGCGAAGATCCAGACCTCGACATTCTGCCCAAGACGTACATCTTCGGTGCGAAGGCCGCCGCGGGCTACGACATGGCGAAGCAGATCATCAAGCTCATCTGGTTCCTCGCCGAGGATATCAGAAAGGATCCGCGCATCCGCGAGAAACTCAACGTCGTCTACATGGAGAACTACAATGTGACGATGTCGGAAAAGCTGATGCCCGCTTCGGAGATCTCCGAGCAAATTTCGCTCGCGGGAAAGGAGGCGAGCGGCACCGGGAACATGAAGTTCATGATCAACGGCGCGCTCACCATCGGCACCTTGGACGGTGCGAACGTGGAGATGGCGGAACGCGTGGGCGACGAAAATATCTTCATCTTTGGGCTCAAAGCCGATGAAGTTGCCCAAATCTGGGAGCGCCGCTACAATTCGAGCGTGTATTACAACCAGGATTACACGCTCCGCCAGATCATCGAGTCGCTCATCGTGGGCTTCAACGGGCAGTCGTTTGCGGATATCGCAAACTATCTCTTGCGCAACACGCCCGTCGCCGACCCGTATATGTGCCTCGCGGACTACGAATCGTATTCCAAGACGCAGGATAAGATGGCCGAACTGTATCGGAACAATAAAGTGGATTGGAACAAAAAGTCGCTCTGCAATATCGCCGCGGCGGGGTATTTCTCGGCAGACAGGAGCATCCGCGACTACGCGACCAAGATCTGGAATATCAAGCAACTGAAAAAGTAACAATAAGAGTATGGGATATTTTTACGATCCGCTGAAACGGGCTTGCAAGAACATAACGGGCGCAGTTCCGCGCGGCAGCGAAGTGACCTTTCATATCTATGAACAAAAAAGCGGAGAAGTCGGCTTCTCCGCTCAACTTTGCAGTATCGTGATCTTCGAGGACGGCAAGCATGAGACCGCTTTTCCCATGAAGCGGACGGCGGACGGGTTTGCTGTGACGCTGAAATTTCACCAAACGGGGCTGTATTTTTACTATTTCCGCCTCGATGCGGCGCTCATGGGCTGCGGAAGGGGACGAAAGGGGGAGCTCACGGAGCACCCGCAGTGTTGGCAGATCACCGTTTTTTGCGAGGATTACAGGACGCCGCAGTGGTTCAAGGGTGGCGTGATGTACCAAATTTTCCCCGACCGCTTCTACCGTGCGGGGCACAATACCGTAAAGCCGCATCAAATCTTCCGCGGCGACTGGGGCGGGACGCCCTCGTTTCGTCCCAACGAGTTCGGCAAGGTGCTCAATAACGACTTTTTCGGCGGAGATTTGCAGGGCATCCGCGAAAAACTCGGGTATTTGAAGGGGCTACACGTGACGACGATCTATCTCAATCCCGTTTTCGAGGCGTACTCCAACCACCGCTACGACACGGGCGATTACCTCAAGATCGACCCCATTCTCGGCACAGAGGCGGACTTTAAGGCACTTTTGGACGACGCCGCGGGGCGCGGGATGCACGTGATCCTCGACGGGGTCTTCAACCACACGGGCGACGACAGCCGCTACTTCAACAAGTACGGCCGCTACGATTCGGTGGGCGCATATCAGTCGATGCAGTCTCCTTATGCCGATTGGTATTGCTTCCGCCAATTTCCCGATAGTTACGAGAGCTGGTGGGGCATTGAGACGTTGCCTGCCATCAACGAGAGATCGGAGAGCTACCAGAACTTCATCTGCGGCGAGCAGGGCGTGGTGAGGACGTGGCTTTCGCTCGGTGTGAGCGGGTACCGCCTCGACGTTGCCGACGAACTGCCCGACTTCTTCCTCGAAAAAGTGCGCACCGCCGTCAAGACGGAGAACCCCGACGCCCTCATTGTGGGCGAAGTGTGGGAGGACGCCTCCAACAAAATTGCGTACGACGTGCGCAGAAAATATTTGCAGGGCGGCGAACTCGACAGCGTGATGAATTATCCGTTGAAGGACGCCATCATCGCTTTCTTGCGCACGGGCGACTGTACGGCGCTCCGCGAAGCGGTTGCGATGCTCATCGACAACTACCCGAAAGAGACGCTCGATTGCCTCATGAATCTCCTTGGCACACACGACACGCCGCGAATTTTGACGGTACTCGGCGGGAAGGAATGCGCCGACAAGGAAGAGATGGCGGTGACGAAGTTGAGCGGCGAGGAGCGCACGCGCGCGCGGGCAAAGTTAAAAATGGCGGCAACGCTGCAATTTACGCTCCCCGGCGTGCCGTGCATCTATTACGGCGATGAGATCGGCATGGAGGGCTACCGCGATCCGTTCTGCCGCGGCTGCTACGATTGGAAACATCCCGACGAAGAACTGCGAGGATTTTACGAACAGTTGGGTGAGATCAGAACGGTGCGCTATGGCGACATTTTCCGCGACGGGGAATACCGCGAAATTTTTGCAGCGCACGGGTGCATCGTGTTTGAGAGAAGAAAGAACGATGAGGCGGTGGTAATTTTTGCAAACAATTCCGCAACCGAATACACCCTGCGTGCCGCGAACGGATTTTGCGAACTTCTGACGGGGCAACGCGTGGAAGGGTCGTTTACCATCGGGAAATTCTCCTACGGGATCCTCGGAAAAAGGAAATAGTATGTCAGACATAATTACTATGCGTGACATAATATTAAAGGATGATTTATACGGTGCGACGCGAAAAAGTGCGGGGTTGCGCCGTATTTTTTTGCGTAAATATTTGGAAAAAAACGATACGCAAATCGCACTACAATATTAATGTGCCATAAAGAAATGTTTTTTTGCCGAAAAAACATCGGAAAAAGTATGCTTCAAAAAAATTGCGGAAAAACAGAGATATGGCCAAAAAGATAGTTATTTTATATAGATATGTCGCTTTTTATTGGCTTTTTACCCCTTACTATTCGTAAAAGCGGCATTTTGCGAAGAGTTTGATATGTCGGGGTGGCGGATTTTTCCTCTGCCCCATGGGGTGGGTTTGTATCTTGGAAGCGGTTTTTGCGCCCTATCGCAGGCGGAAAACCGTGCGGTGAAGGGCGATTTGTCTGCTTTCGGCCTTATCCGACGGACGGTGGCCGTCCTTTTCGGCGGTGATTTGGTGTGCCGTGCCTCTTTTTTGGCGTTTTCCTCGGACGCTTATGCTCCTCCCCTCACATACCGAATTGACAAGGTAGCGAGGCGGAACAAAAAAACCGAGCCGTTGCACAAAGGCTCACAACCACGCAACGGCTCAACCAAGACGGGAACCTAACAACTTGTCAAGGAAAAACTCCCCTTTGAGGAGTTTTATTATACAATGTCGAGACCGGGAACGGAATCAAAGTGTTCGGGAACGCACAGCCGAACTGCCCTTTCCGCCGCGACCGATCCTTGCTCCGCACACGTCCTTTCCGTTGCCCGATTTTTGCGTTGTACACGCCCTTTCCGCTACCGTTCTTTGCACTGCATACGGCCTTTACACCCCCCCCGATTTTTGCCCCCCCCTTTTTTTGATAAAAATGAAAATAACTCTTCGTAAAATTGACACATTTTGCGCAGTGTGCTATAATAGGTCTGCCATGAAAAACAATCCGAATTACTATCAGCAGCGAAATCTCGACAATCTTGACCGAATCGACAGGCTCATGGAGGATCTTCCCTACTTCTGCGAGGACTTTCTGCGGGGCGTGGAGACGCGCACGAGCACCCTCACCCGCCTCAATTATGTGTACGATCTGCGCATATTCTTTGATTTTCTCGCCAAAAAACGGTTCCGCGGCAAGGAAATACGCGATTTGACCCTCGAGGACATCGAACGCGTGACGGACACCGACATCGAGATCTTCCTCTCCTACCTTTCCAACTATCAGTTCGGCGGCAAGCGGCTCTCCTGCGACGAACGCGCCAAGGCGCGCAAACTCTCGACGGTGCGCTCGATGTATAAGTATTTCTTCAACAAGGGGCTCATCGAAGTCAACAATACCGCCAAGGTCGCGACACCCAAACTCCACGAGAAGGAGATCGTGCGCCTCGAGGGCGACGAGGTCTCCTCCCTCCTCGACACCGCCGAGTACGGCAACGGGCTTTCGAGCCACGCGAGCGGCTACCACGACAAGACGAAGATCCGCGATACCGCCATTTTGACCCTCTTTTTGGGCACGGGCATCCGTATTTCCGAGCTTGTCGGGCTCAACGACGAGAGCATCGATTTCTCCGCCAATTCCTTTGTGGTGACCCGCAAGGGCGGAAATCACGCGATTTTGTACTTCTCCGAGGAGGTCGGCGACGCCCTCGCCGCCTATATCGCCCAAAAACAGGACGATCCCAAGGTGCCCTCCGATGAGCATGCCCTCTTCCTCTCCATGCAGTACAGGCGCATCACCGTGCGCGCCGTCGAAAATCTCGTGAAGAAGTACGCGCGCAT
>CANRFK010000082.1 GCA_947629875.1 uncultured Clostridia bacterium | reverse complement strand
TGCATACGTTCGTCAAATTCGGCGCGCCCGCCGAGGTGGAATATCTCGGCAAGCCGCACATCGGGAGCGACAATCTCCGCACCGTTGTGGCAAATATGCGAAAAGAGATTCTCGCGCGCGGGGGCGAAGTCCGCTTTTCGTCCCGGCTCACCGATGTGGAGATCAAGAACGGGAAACTATCGGCAATTTATGTGAACGGCGTCCGGGAGGAGGCGGAAGCCCTCGTCCTCGCCGTCGGTCACAGCGCGCGCGATACCTTTGAAATGCTGCTTGCCCGCGGCTTTCAGTTGGAGCAGAAGGCGTTCGCCGTCGGCGTAAGGGTGGAGCACTTGCAGCGCCTCGTCAGCGCGGCGCAGTACGGGCAGGGCTACGCCCGTCTCCCCGCGGCGGACTATAAACTCGTCTCGCACGCCTCCGAGCGCGCCGTGTTCACCTTCTGCATGTGCCCCGGAGGCGTGGTCGTCCCTTCGGCGAGTGAAGAGGGCGGCGTCGTCACCAACGGCATGAGCAACTTCGCGCGGGACGGGGAAAACGCCAACTCCGCCCTCGTCGCGCAGGTGGGGCAGGGGGATTTCGGCGGAGAACACCCCCTCGCGGGCGTGGAGTTCCAGAGGAAGTTGGAGCGCGCGGCGTTCGCAGCGGGCGGCGGAGGGTACCGCGCCCCCGTCCAGCTCGTCGGCGACTTCCTCATCGGCCGCGAGAGCTATTATTTCGGCGAAGTCAAGCCCACGTACGCCCTTGCAACGTCGTTCGCGCCGCTTGAAAGTTACCTGCCGGGCGGGGTCGTCACGGCGCTCCGTGCCGCCATTCCCGATATGGAGCGGCGTCTCAAGGGCTTTGCCTCGTATGAAGCCGTCCTGACGGGGGTGGAATCCCGCACGAGTTCGCCCGTGCGCGTCGTGCGCGGGGAGGACATGCAGGCGGCGGGCAAGGAGGGAGTCTATCCCTGCGGCGAAGGGTGCGGCTATGCGGGCGGCATCGCCTCTGCGGCCGCCGACGGTCTCCGCGTCGCCGAATCCCTCGCCCGCAAATATACGGAATAGGGTTATCCCTCATACCGCCCCGTGCCCTTGCCCACCCCTTGGAGGGGGTGGGTGTCGCGAGCATCGCGAGTGACGGAAGGGGTGTATGTTCACCCCGCGCCCTTGCCCACCTTATTTCCTCATACCGACCCGCCCGCCGCGCGTCCGTTTTGCGGACGCGCGGCGGACGGGGAGTGTATCTTTCCTGAACGAAGTCCATTTTATTCCCCTCCCCGCGGCTTTGCCGCGGGGAGGGGAATACAGGCAGCAAGCGGCTCATTTTCCGATATCTTCATCGCCCTGTCACGTGTCCGTCACCGAAGGGCGGTATCATAGAGGCACAAACAAGCTCATCCGCAATTTTTCATATTCTCTCAAAAGGCAGAGCCTCTCCGCGCAAGTGGGGAGGTTCTGTCTTTCCGCCGCAAATTTTTGCACAAAAAAATGTCATCTTCCCCTTGCCAAGCCGTTTTTTCTATGATACAATAAAAGTAATCAATTTAAGGGGGAAAACAACATGAAAAAAGCGTTACGAATTGCCGCAGTCGCATCGGGTTGCCTTTTGGCGGTCTCCCTGTTTGCGGCATGCGGAAAGAAGAAGGTGCCCGCCGCCGGATCGGGGAACGAGGGCTTCCGCATCTGTTTCGATAATTTGGAAGATGATATCACGCTTCCCGCGTCGGATACCACCGTCGCCGTAAAGGGGGCAACCGACATCAAGGCGTACGCATTCGACGGCACGCCCATCTCCGATCCCAACACCGTCGCCACCTATTCGGGCGGCGTGTTCACCGCAAAGGGCGCGGGCATCATCACCTACCAAAGTGACGGCAAGGAGGGCAGGGTGGAAGTCGTCCCCGCCTACGTCACCGATCCCGGCAACCAGTATGGAAAAACTGCTTCCGCGCTCAATACGGATTTAGGCCTCAACAACAGCAAGTTGCTCGGCAACACGCACGATCCTTCCCTTATCGAGATACAGGAAAGCGGCGCGCCCGTCTATTACATTTTCTCCACCGGTTGGAGCGGCGGCAACGATATTCATAAGTCCTACGATCTCCTTACGTGGGAATATCTCGGCAAAGCTGTCCACGGAAAGGAAGAGGCGCAGATTCCCGAAGAGTTGCGCGAATGGGCGAATTTGAAGGACAGTGAGGGTACCAGCGCAATCGAATGGTGGGCGCCCGATATCGTCCCCGCACCCGACGGCGGCTATTGGCTCTATACGTGCACCGTCCAACCCGATGGTCACATGCGCACACTCAACGCGGCAGATCTCGACGGCGCCAAATCGTCCACGGGGTGCAAGTATTCGCAGGCGGCAATCGTCCTTTACCATTCGAAATATCTCGATATGGATTGGAAACAGGATAGTTTCGATTATGTCGGCGTTTTGATGCAATCGGCAATTCCGCAGGACGGTACCGGCAATATCGATATCAACTCCATCGACCCGCAGATCATCTATACGCCCGATGGCAAGATGTATATGACGTACGGCTCCTTCGGCACAGGCAACTGGATCCTCGAACTCGATCCCCAAACGGGTCTGCGGAAGGACGGCGTCTATTCCGATGGCAAGTTCAAGTCGGTGGGCTTCATCCGCAGAGAGCGCAACAAGGTCGTCAGCGGCGATGAAGATGTCAGGGACGGCACTAAATATATAGATGATTTCCTCGCGGGGAAAGAGGTGACCTCGGATTTCTACGGCAAGCTCATCTCGCTCGGCGCAGAAGAAGCGCCCGTCACCGCCCGTCACGACAACGTGCAACTCACGGATGAGGACGGGAACACACTCGAGGGGAGCGGCAAGACGTACTACTACACCATGCACTCCTATAACTGGCTGGAGACCAACTATCAGATGTGGGGCGGCAGAAGCGAGAGCGTAGTCGGCCCCTACAAGAGCATTGCGGACGGTCTCGTCTACAATGACGATGTGGGTTCTGCGGCCAACCAGGGCAACAAGTACATGGGCGCCTTCAAGTGGAGACCCGAGAGCGTGACGACGGGTAACAAGGAGATCAATATCACACTTCCCGGTCATAACGATCTCTTCACCACCAAGGCGGGTGCCAATATTGCAGCATATATTACGCGTACATGGGATACGGGTACGGAGCGCTTCTGCGTCCAACTCCACCAATACTATCTCAACAGTTACGGCGATATCTGCATCAACCCCAACCGCTACGGCTTGGAGGTCGACCGCACCGTCACCGAGGAGGAATTGCTCACCTACACCGATGGCGGCAGGTTTGAAATGATCGTGCTCGCCAACGAAGCGGATGCGAACATTCCGGACAAGGGGCAATTCAATGGCCACAACGCCGTCTCCGTCGAAGTCGTGTTCGGCGCCGACCACACGATCAAGAAGGGCGGAACGCAGATCGGCACGTGGAAGATGTACGGCAAAGGCTACATCAAGCTCGAGTTCACCGAAACGCAGAAGTCGGCGAGCGGCAAAGATAGCGGCGAAAAAGTTTACTACGGCGTCGTCCGTCCCGCTTGGCTCGGCAACCGCAACCAGTCCGGTTTCACCATCACGGCGATGGGGCACACGACGGCTGACGGCAAGAAGATGAACATGCCCATCTTCTTCAACAACTACTCCACCATCACGGGCGACGGCTTCGTCGGCGCATAAGCGCTCGCCGGAAAGGCGGCTTCTCCGCTCTCACGAAGTGTGCATCGGGAAAAGCGGCATTCAATAAATTGAGTGTATGGAGTGTGCAACGATTGCTATGCAAATGCGTTATAAAATCGTCGCAAATGCAAAGCAAGCGTGCGAAAAGTAAAAAGCCGATTGCTTGAAAATCGTAAAGCAACAAAATGCAGACGCAAGAAAAGCACAAGGTCAATCGCTTGAAAAACAAAATGCAAATGCAAACTCAAAGGGGGTCGCCCGGGCGGGCGGCCCCCGAAATTTGTTCCCGCCGCGCCGCGCGCATTCCCCCCGTAGGGGGGAATGCGCGCGGCGCGGCGGGAACAAAAAAATTTGTCATCTATATTCAAAAGCAAATAGAAAGCGTGGTATCATAAAGAGGATCAGAGAAAGAGCGTCGCGGCTTCGCTTTCACTGCGGGAGGTGAGGGCGGCGTACAGCTGCGCGGCTTTGAGGTCGGTATCCATGCAGGCGCGCGCCGTCTTGTCGAGGCGGGATATGTCGCCCCGTTTCACGAGCACGGGGAACTTGCTCCCCGAAAGGGCGGAAAGAATTTCCTCCGCATTTTCCTTTTTCACGGCGAGCACGTTGCAGTAGAGGGGCGAGGCGAGGAAGTCTTTCACGGCTTTCAGCGAAACGCCCAAGAAATTCTGCGCGAGAATGCGCTTGATGCGCGCCCGCGTGTACCGCTTGGAGACCACCTTTTCAAGCAAGGCGGAATATTCGGGGGTCGTCTGCACGAGCATTTTGAGGCGGTTTTCGAGCCCCTCCGCGCAGTCGGGCGAAAGAGAAATTTGTTCGGCGGAATGCTCTGCGAGGGCGCACAGCGCGGCAATTTCAAAACTTGCGGGCGCGCGCATGGGGCAGTCGTCAAACACGAAGGCGGGCACGTTCTTTCTGATGAGGCGGCGGTACTTCTTGAAGTCCTGCATGGCGAGCCGCAGCGAGGCCGCGGAGGAAAAGTCGGCGCGCAGAATTTCCTCGCCGTACCCGCCGCCCGTCCGCGGAATGGGCAGGGGCTCTATCTTGCTCTTCTCGGAGAGCAGCGCATGGCAGTACTCGCCGCCCAAAATGTTGTTGGGGGAGGTGAGGAGCGCCTCGTCGATTTCGGGGTGGAGCGCGGAGAGCGCGGCGTTGCGCGCGCGGATATACGAGCCGCCCTCCGCCATGCCCTCTTTGAGGGCAGCCTTGAAGGGCTTGTCCTCGGAGGCGAGCGCCCTTCCGAGGGCGAGGAAATCCTCCTTCGTGCCGCTCTCGCACCCGAAGGCGAGCGTTGTGACGGCGGGAATGGCGGCGAGAATGTGCACGGCGCCCCGCGCGAAGAGCTCGGCGGGCGATACGGCAAAAGAGGCGGGCAGTTCCAAAACGACATCCGCGCCGCCCAAGATCGCGTGCCGCGCCCGCGCATACTTGCCCGCAACGGCGGCCTCGCCCCGCTGGGTGAAGTCTCCGCTCATGAGGCAGAGAATTTTATCGCACCCGCTCGCCTCGCGGATGCGCCCGAGCTGGTAGGCGTGCCCGTTGTGGAAGGGATTGTATTCGCAGATCACCGCACAAAATTTCATTTTTTCACCGCGTTGCCTTTACAATTTTTACAAAAGGGTGTATAATATAGGAAAGCATTTCCCGCGCATTTATTATACACGAAGCGCGGTGAAAAATAAAGTAAAACGGAGAAAAAAATCATGGCGTTTATGGACAAGGTGAAGTCGTTCGGAAGAAAAGTTATGGAGAGCGGCACCATCATCGAAAAGATCAAGCAAAAGGCCTCTGCCGTCGACAAGAAGATCGTCCTCTGCGAGGGCGAGGATAAGCGCGTCGTCGAGGCCGCGTACATCTGCACGCGCGATAAAATTGCGCGCATCGTGCTCCTCGGCAAAGCCGACGAGATCAAAGTCAACAACCCCGATGTCAACCTCGAGGGCGTGGAGATCATCGACCCCGCAACGTCGCCCAAGCTCGAAGAGTATGCAAATCTCCTCTACGAACTGCGCAAGGCAAAGGGCATGACGGAGGAACAGGCCAAAGAGCAGGCCAAGGACGCGACCTTCTTCGGCGCCCTCATGCTGAAAGCGGGCGATGCCGACGGGCTCGTCTCGGGAGCCTGCCACTCCACGGCGAACACCCTCCGCCCCGGGCTTCAAATTATCAAGACGGCGCCCGGCGTTGCCGCGGTTTCCAGCTTCATGATCATGGCGGGCTCCAACAAATACGTGGAGGACGATGTTTTGGTGTTTGCCGACTGCGGCCTCAACCCCACCTACACGGCGGAAGGGCTCGCAGACTGCGCCATCGCCACGGCGAAGAGCGCCAAGGAGATTGCGGGCATCGAGCCCCGCGTCGCCATGCTCTCCTTCTCCACCAAGGGCAGCGCCAAGCACGACAACGTCACCCTCGTGCAGGAGGCGACGCGCATCGCCAAGGAGAAGGCACCCGATCTCGCCCTCGACGGCGAACTGCAATTCGACGCCGCCCTCGTGCCCGAAGTCGCCGCCTTGAAGGCGCCCGA
>CANRFK010000081.1 GCA_947629875.1 uncultured Clostridia bacterium | reverse complement strand
GGGGGGGGACTTCGTTGTTCGGGATTCTTCACCCCCGCGAGGGGGGTTCAGAATGACGCGTTTACCCATGAGTTTGGGGTGGGGATCAGATAGGGGCGGAGAGGAGTTCGCGAATCTTGGTGATGACGCCGCCGTGCCGGTTGGAGGGTACGGTGCGGCCGACGAGTTTGATGAGGGGCGGGTAGCCGTTCTCCGTCACGTACGCGCTGCCGCACTCCACGAGCATCTCGTAGTCGTTCATGTGGTCGCCGAAGGCGAGGCATTCCTCCCGCCGCAGTCCGAAATTGCGCTGGATGAAGCGGATCGCCTCGCCCTTGTTCGCCTCGGGCGAAGAGACGTCGCACCAATCGAACCCCGAGATGATGGTGCGCAGTTCTTGCAGGCGGGGCGGCAGTACCTTGATGCAGTTCTTCGCCGCGGCAATTTCGTCGTAGACGGCAATTTTACAGATGTCCTCCGTGCCGATGACCGAGTTGAGGCTCTCCACATATTTACAGTTGGTGTACGCCGCCATGGAATAGGTGTAGAAGGGCTCGGCTCTGTCCTCGATGTAGGCGCAGTTGACCCCGCACAGCATGGGGTAGAGGTGGGGCAGGGCGCGGATCTCATCGAGGGCGGGCTTTAAGGCGCGATCCTTGATGGGGGTGAGGTGCAATGTCTCGCCGCGGTACTTGACGAGCGCGCCGTTTTCACAGATAAAGAGCACCTTGTCCGCTACGGGGGCGAACAGCGTTTTGAGGTTGGCGTACTGCCGCCCGCTCGCAGGGGCGAACAGGATGCCGCGTTTGTGCAGTTGTTCGATGAGGGGGAAGATCTCCGCAGGGAGCTTGCGCTCGCCGTCGAGAAGGGTTCCGTCCAGATCGGTTGCGATGAACTTTATCATGTCGATTTTGATGGGATGGGGTGGGGTTTCTGCTATTTGTGCCGCCCGTTCTGCGCTTTGCGGGGGGGGGCGGTATTTTATGCGTTTTGGCTTGATGTAGACGGGCGCGGTGCGACGCTCGGCGGGCGGGGGCAGCCGCAAGAAGTGCGGGGATGATTTTATTCTACCGTGAGTAGAGAGGGATTGGGACGCATCGGAAAAAGAAAGGAGAGAAAAAACCGAGATCGATTTTCATATTTTTTCTGTTTTCTTCTTTCTTTGTACTTTCCGATTTATTTTTTGTCTGTTTTGTTTTCTTATTTTTTCTTTTTTCTATAAATGGTGGAGGTTTTTTCTTTGTGTAGCTGCATGGGAGCACGTTCTTTTGCTTCGCACGGAACATCTGCCGCGGGCACAAAAAGGGCGGGGAGGATTTTATTTACAGGAAAAAGTAAGATATGCTATTTTGCCTGCGGTCTCGGAATGAAGGACAAGGGAGAGATGTCTCGACTGCGCTACGCTCCGCTCGACATGACAGTATTATCGCGGGGCGGGGTGGGACAAGGCGAAAACCCATACCCCCGTTACGCGATGACTTTCTCCAAAAGGGGGAAGCAAGCTCCACTCTCTTTTCCCCCATTTGGAGTATAATATGGCCGCCTTCGAAGACCCCACCCCCTCCCCCCTCCCGAGGAGGGGGCAAGTAAGGAAGGCTCCCGAGGGGGCAAGATACACGCCCCCTGCGGGGTCGGTATGAGGGGATGGCAATCCCCACCACCGCCTGCGGCGGAGCCTCCCCTTTGGGAAAGGGTAGGCCTTGGGTGCACGGGACGCCCGCCGACGTGGGGCGTCGGCGGGCGGTCGGTTGATTGAAAAAAGCGTCGCTTAAACGAGGTTTACGATGTTGAATTCGCTGACGTCGCGCGCGGGGTGTTCGCCGAATATCCTGAAAAACGCACAATGTATTGAGGTTTTTGGCGATATCGCCCACTGTGCGTTCATGCAAGAGGGCACGGGCGGCGGTTGCTCAAACGAGGCTTACGATGTTGAATTCGCTGACGTCGCGCGCGGGGTGTTCGCCGAATATCCTGAAAAACGCACAACGTATTGAGGTTTTTGGCGATGTCGGCCTCTGTGCGTTCGTGCAAGAGGGCATGGGCGGCGGTCGCTCAAACGAGGCTTACGATGTTGAATTCGCTGACGTCGCGCTCGGGGTGTTCGGAGTATGTCCGGAAAAACTCCGCGAGGTCGTCGGGCTGGATGATGTTGACGCGGCGGGGCGTGACCGAGGCGGCGTGGTTGGCCGAGAGGTTGATGGCGTTCTCCGCATAGTCCGAACAGCTCCACACGCAGTGCAGGGAGAGCTTCTTTTTGAGCGCGACGGAGAAATCGAGGACGAGGCCGCGGAGGTTCATCCCCGAGATCACCGCGACGCCCTCCTGTGCGCAGACGCGGAAGGCGAGCGAGGGATCGTTGCCCCCGGCGCTCGTGACGTACACCGCGCCCGTGACGAGCCGTCCGCCCGTGATCTGTGCGATGTTTTCGATGAGGGCATCGTCCGATTCCAACGTATAGTACACGCCGCAGGAGCGGGCATATTCGAGGGCGGCGGGGTCGGCGTCGATGAGAATGGGGACGATCTGGCGGTAGATGAGGAGGCGGCATGTGAGGATCCCGAAGAGGTTGGCGCCGATGACGGCGACATGCTGCCCCTTCTGTGCACGGAGCGCCTCGTGCGTGGCCTGCGCGAGGGCGAGATGATGTAAAAGAAGCGAGCTCTCGTCGTTCACCGCGTCGGGGAGGGGGGTCATATCGGCGGGAGAGACGAGCACAAAGTCGGACAGGAACCCATCCACCGTCTGCCCGCAGGCGACGATCTCTTCCTCCTCGAAATCGCGCTTTTGGGTGCCCGTATCTTCCTCCCGGCGGAAGGCGTGCAGAAGCACGCGCGTGCCCTTGGGGAAGAGAAGGTGCGCCCCCTCCTCCGCGACGATGCCGATGGCGAACCTGCCCAATATAAGCGGATACTTCGCCTTGATCGCGCCGCGGTAGAGATCTGCATCGACGCTGTTCACGAGAACTTTGGTGACGCGGACCTTGATCTTGCCCTCTGCGGGCGCGGGGGGTTCCGCTGTGAAACTTTCCAATCTGCCGGCGGCAGTCAATTTCCAGACGTTCATACGCCTCCAAACCGCAATGTTTGCGTTTCTATCTTCTATTATACCGCAAAATTTTCATATTTGCAAGCGTTTCTGCGCACAATTCCCGCGGCCGAGCGCGGCGGCATGTCCGAGGCTCCGGGAAAAATTTCCGCGCGATGCACAAGTTTTTTGTTTTGTCCGCGAGAAATGAGTTGACGGGCGTACGGAAAATTGATATAATAGGGTAGAATTTCAATCAAGCAGCGAGGTGAAAGGACTATGAAAGCGGAGATCCATCCCAAGTACCGTGAAGTGACGGTGGTTTGCGCCTGCGGCGAGACCTTCAAGACGGGTACCACCAAGGACGTGGATATTCTCAAAGTGGATATTTGCAGCAAATGCCACCCCTTCTTCACGGGGAGACAGAAGCTCGTGGATACCGGCGGACGTGTCGATAAATTCAAGAAAAGATACGGTATTTAACGGCATGCGGCCCCTCTCGGTAAAGGGGTCGTTTTGTTGTAATTTTTGTTGAAGATCTCTTGACTGCGTTGCGCTATAATACGCGCCGCTGTACGCCGGCGAAGTGATATGGCGGGCAGAGGGGATCGACACCCCTTTCGGCGCGCAAGGGCGCGCGCCGCTTCCCCCTCGAGGGGGAAGCAAGGGAAGATACGCTCGGCTCCTGCGGAGCCTCGGTATGAGGGCCCGGCAGGACGCGGAGTAATCAGGTATCGGCAAGAGAAAGATGAGAAGAAAGAAAACGAACCGTACTTACATCGGCGGGCAGGCCGTGATCCAAGGCGTCATGATGCGCGGAAAGCGCGGCATGGCGACCGTCGTGCGCGACGACGCGGGCGAATTGCAGCTCGAGGCCAAGCGCATCAAGCCGCCCGAAAAGCGCAAGAAGATCGCGCGTCTTCCGTTCATCCGCGGCGTCGTCAACTTTGTGACCTCGCTCGTGGACGGCATGCGCGCGCTCTTCAGAAGCTCCGAGGCCGCCATTGCGGACGATGAAGAGCCCTCCAAGCTCTCACAGTGGGTCGCCGATCACTGGAAAGTGAGCGTGGGGGAGATCGTGACGACCATCTCCACCATTTTGGGCGTCATCATCGCGGTGGGGCTCTTCCTCTTTTTGCCGATGTACTTTACGGGGCTCATCGCCGACAAGGCGCCCGTCATCCATGCGCACTACGGCATCTGGTACCACCTCATCGAGGGGGGCTTCCGTCTTGCCATCTTCATTCTGTACATTCTCTTTACGCTCCTCTTCAAGTCTCTCCGCGAGACCTACCAATACCACGGCGCGGAGCACAAGACCATCAACTGCTACGAATACGGGCTGCCCCTCACCGTGGAGAATGTGAAGGGGTGCTCCCGCCTGCACGACAGGTGCGGCACGACGTTCATCTTCATCGTGCTCATCATCTCCATTCTCGTGTTTGCGCTCGTGGGCGTGCCGCTCGACATGTTCTATAATTGGGCGCACATCGGGGCGCGCATCTGGCGCAGTCTCATTTCGCTCGTCGTGCGCATTCTCCTCCTGCCCGTGGTGGCGGGGGTCTCGTATGAGATCCTCAAGCTGCTCGCGCTCACAGATTCCGTGCTCGTTCTGCCCTTCAAGGCGCCCGGGTATCTCCTGCAAAAGCTGACCACCCGCGAGCCCACCGACAAAATGATCGAGTGCGCCATCGGGGCATTCGAAAAGGCAAAGGACATGGACGAAGACCCCTCCTCCCCCGAAAAGACGTTTGCGACGGAGACCAAGATCTCCAAACTGCTGCCCATGATGAAGAAGGCGTTTGCCGAAAAGGGCATCGACGGCTCCGACGCCGAGTGGATCATGAGCCTCTCTTTGGATATCCCGCGGAGCGCGCTCAAAGAGGACAGGGTGATCTCGCGCGCCGAGTGCCGCAAGATCCTCGATGTGTTCGAGGAGCGCATGACGGGCAGACCGCTGTGGTACATCATCGGCGATACCGAATTTTACGGATACACCATCAAGGTGGACGAGCGGGTGCTCATTCCCCGCCCCGAGACAGAACTCTTGGTGCGGCAGGCCGTCTCCACCATCCGCGGCGGGGACAACGTGCTCGATCTGTGCACGGGGAGCGGCGCCGTCGCCATTGCCGTCGCCGCCGAGGTCTCCAAGGACCGCGCGGTGAACGTGACGGCCTCGGACATCTCCGAGGACGCCCTCGCCGTGGCGCGCGAGAATGCCCGCCTCAATAAAGCCAATGTCAACTTCGTGAAGAGCGACCTCTTCGAGAACGTGCACGGCAGGTTCAACGTGATCATGGCCAACCCGCCCTATGTGCCCACAGAGGAGATCGGGACGCTTTCGCCCGACGTGCGCGACTTCGAGCCGCACATCGCCCTCAACGGCGGCGCGGACGGGCTGGACTTCTACCGCCGCATCGCCGCAAAAATAGGTCGCTATATCACCCGCGGCGGCATGCTCATCATGGAGTGCGGCGAAAACCAATCCAAAGAGATCATCAAGATCTTCCAGAGTGCGACGCGGTGCGACTTCGCCATGGTCGTCAAGGACCTTGCGGGCGTGGAACGCGTCGTAAAGATCGGGTTCTGATATGCTGAAAAAGCTCAAAGAGATCGCGGCGCGGTACGACGCGCTATCCACGCTTCTCTCCTCCCCCGAGGCGCTTTCCGACATGGAGCAGTATAAAAAACTTGCGAAGGAGCGCGCCGACCTCGAGGAGATCGTGGGCGTGTACCGCGACTACGAGCGCACCGAGACCGAGATGAACGCCGCCTTTGCCGAGGCGGAGCGGGAATCGGGCGAGATGCGCGACCTCTTCCGCGAGGAGGGGTACGCGTGCAAGGAGAGGCTACAATCCCTCGGGGAGACGCTGAAAAGACTGCTTCTCCCCAAGGACAAGAACGATGAACGGGGTTGCACGCTCGAAATACGGGCGGGCGCGGGCGGCGAGGAGGCCGCTCTCTTTGCATCCGAGCTCTACCGCATGTACATGGGGTGCTGCGAGAGGCACCGCTTGAAGTGGGAGCTCGTCGACCTCAACGAGACCGAACTGGGCGGCGTGAAGGAGGCCATCGTCAACATCACGGGCAAGGGCGCGTACAAACGCCTCAAATACGAGAGCGGCGTGCACCGCGTGCAGCGCGTGCCCGAGACGGAGTCGCAGGGGCGCATCCACACCTCGACGGCGACCGTCGCCGTGCTCCCCGAGGCGGAGGACGTGGAGGTGCAGATCGATGAAAAGGACATCCGCGTCGATCTCTTCCGCTCC
>CANRFK010000080.1 GCA_947629875.1 uncultured Clostridia bacterium | reverse complement strand
TTCTCCTGCTTCTTCTTGCGGGCCTCCTCCGCTTCGAGATCCTTGAGTTCGTCGTCAAAGCCGCCCTTCAAGGTGCGGACGAATTTATCCACCCGCTCGTAGAGATCGGACGACTGCTCTCCCCTGCCCGAGATGATGAGGGGCGTTCTCGCTTCATCGATGAGAATGGAGTCGACCTCGTCCACGATGGCGAAGTTGAGCCCGCGCTGCACCATGGCGGGAAGTTCGGATTTGAGGTTGTCGCGCAGATAGTCGAAGCCGAACTCGTTGTTGGTGCCGTAGGTGATATCGCACTGGTAGGCGGCGCGCTTTTCATCGTCGGGCATGCCGGGCACGACGACGCCCACGGTGAGCCCCATGAAGCGGTGGACTTTGCCCATCCACTCCGCATCGCGGCGGGCGAGGTAATCGTTGACGGTGACGATGTGCACGCCCTTTCCCCCCAACGCTTCGAGGTAGGCGGGAAGGGTGGCGACGAGCGTCTTGCCTTCGCCCGTCTTCATCTCGGCGATGCGCCCCTGAAAGAGGCAGATGCCGCCGATGATCTGGACAGGGAAGTGCTTCATGCCGAGAACGCGCCAGCTCGCTTCGCGCAGAGCGGCGAACGCATCGGGCAAGATCTGCTCGAAAGTTTCGCCGTTTGCAAGGCGCTGTTTGAAAATGGCGGTCTGGCTTTGGAGCTCCGCATCGCTCATCGCCTGATACTTGGGTTCGAGCTCCTCGACGAGCCGCGCCGTCTTGCGCAATTTTTTCAAACTTCTGCGGCTGTCGCCGCTTGCAATGTATTTGATAAGTCCCATAAAGCGCTCCGATTGCGCCCGAAAAACGGGCTGCATGATTTCACCCGTCTATTATACAATATTTTCGCGAAACTTCAAAGCGTTTTTCGGGCGTTTTCAAGAAATTCTCACAATGCGCTCTGCGGCGGGCGCGGCCTTCCCCTTTTTTCGACGCGCTTTTCAGAAGTCTTCCCCGTCCTCCGCCCCGCGGACGTCGGCGTTTGCCTGCGGGACGCAGTCGCCGAGCGTGGCGTACAGCTCTTCGGCGATCTCCGTGCATGCGCGGGTGCAGGCGTGCGTCGCCCCCGCCCTGACGGCGGTGCGCAGCTGTGCGGCGTTCTCCACCCCGCAGCAGTGGACGTTGAGTTTGCCCGCGCCCGCCGTGAGCGCGCGCAGGATGAGCTGCGCCTCGCCGCGGACGCACACGCCGTCCGCTTTGGCCTCCTTGGCCGCCCGCACGCCGAGCGCGACGTCGTCCTCGCCCAGTTCCCGGTCGTCGAGGGAGACGCAGAGCGCGCAATTTTTCAGCCTGCGCCCCACCTTTTTGACCTCGCGCCTGACATACGCCCCGTTCCCGCCCGCAAGTGCGGAATAGCACGGCGAGAGATACAGCTCCCTTGCGCCCTGCCGCATGGCGCGCTTTGCCTCGGCGCGCTTGACGGCGGGAAGGCTCTCCCCCGTTCCCCCGATGCGGCAGACGACGACAGAGGCGCTTCCCGCCAAAAATTTGCGTGCCGCGACGACGTTCACGGGCGAGACGAGCACGCCGTACACGCCGAATTTTTTGGCGGTATCGCAGGCGTTTTTCAGCGCGTAGCGGTCGGTTTCCCGCCGCGAGGCATCGAGAATGACCTTTTTGAGCAGGAGCGCGATCTCCGCCTCCCGCCTGCTCCGCTTGAATTCTCCGAATTCCGCGGCCTCTTCCGCGGAGATGACAGTCGTATCCATGCGGCGTATTTTTCCCGAAAACTTCGGAAAATAACCGCTTGCCGCCCATTTTATGACAGTGTTTTTGCCTTACAATGGCGGTATGAACCTCTTATCCGTGCAGGGACAGGGATTTTTGTATGTCCTCATCCTATTTCTTTGCTGCGTCATCGTCGTCCATATCGTGAAGCTCGCCCTTCTCGGCTATCGCACGCTCGGCAAAAAACTGCCCGCCGAAAAGCCCAAAAAGCCCGCGAAAAAGCGCGAGCAGGAGCCCGTGTATTTCATCGTGGAGCGCAAAAAAAAGCGCTCGAAGCCCGAATATACCGAGCCCAAGCGCATTCAATTCAAATAGGCGGAAGGGCGCGCGGGGCGCCGCATGACTTCGCGCGGGGCGTTACTCCTCGTAGCGCTCCACGTTCTTGCCGCTGTCCCAGAGGCGTTCGAGATAGTAGAAGAGGCGGCTCTCCTCGTTGAAGACGTGCACGACGACGTCGCCGTAGTCGAGGACGCCCCACCTGCCCTCGCGCAGACCCTCCGTGCGGACGGGCGCAAGGTCGTAGTTCTTCTTCATGAGCTCCTCGACGTTGTCGCAGAGAGCCCTGACTTGCGTGGTGGACTTGCCGCTCCCGATGACGAAATAGCTGCACACCACCGTCTGATCGCTCACGTTGAGGATGACGATGTCCTGCGCCTTCTTGTCCGACAGAACTTTTGCAACGGCTTTGGCAATTTGGTAACTTTCCATACTTTTTCCTCCCGAAAAATTGTTATTATGTCACGCATAGTACCTCACATACTGCGTTTTAACCAAAGATATGCCCGCTCCGTGAGGGGATAGACGGGTTTTTTCTGCGATTTGAGGTAGGCGAGCTGGTGTTCGAGGGCGGCGAGCAGACATTCATCGAGGTCGCGCCAAAAGAGCGCGCGGAGCTCCTCTACCCCCGCGAAGGCGCGGCTTTCCTCCAAGAGATCGGCAAGATAGATGAGCTTGCCGAGCGGCGTCATATCCTCCCGCCCGCTCGCATGGTAGCGGATGGCATCGAGGATCTCCCCGTCGTTTATGTGGAATTCGTGCTCCGCAAGATAGGCGCCCGTATATTGGTGGACGACGGGCGCGGGGACGAAATCGGGCAGAGAAAATCCGCCGAGAAGCGGCGATGAGAGCGGGACGTATTTCCCGCAGTCGTGGAGCGCCGCCGCAAGGAGCGCTTTCTCGTCGGGAATGCCTGCACTGCGGGCGCGGGCGACGGCCATCTCGGCGACGCGGAAGCTGTGTTCGCGGCGTTCCTCCTTCTCGAGGGCGAGCGCGGCGGGGATGGCGGGATAGCGGTAGAGCCCTTTTTCCTCAATATATTGGACGACGGCGGGCGAGAGCGCGGGCGCGGGTCTTGAGAAGGCGAGCGCAAGGCGGACGGCCTGCGAGGAGACCCTTTCCCCCATGAAGGGAAGTTCGAGAAAATCGGTATGGAAGCGCGCGCGGAATGCCTCGTGCAACGGCGCGGCCTCCACGCCCCCTCTGCCGCACGCGACGAGGGTCGCGTTTTTCAGGATCTCCCCGGGGTTTCTCCAGTGGAAGAAGTTCTCCAACATATCCGCGCCGACGAGGAAAAAGAGCTCGGCTCCGGGGAAGCGCGCGCGGAAGGCGCGGCAGGTGAGATAGGTGTAGCTTGTGCCGCCCTTTTTCAGCTCATAGTCGCTCGCCTCGGCATAGTTCAGCTCCGCAAGGGCGATTTTGCACATTTCGAAGCGCTCTTCGCCCGTCGCCACCGCCCCGAACTGCTTGTGCGGCGCGCGGAAGGACGGGATGACAAACACCTTGTCGAGCGCGAGCGCTTCCTGCGCGGCGCGGACGAGGCGGACATGTTCGGAATGGATGGGGTCGAACGAACCCCCGAAGAGCGCGATTTTCATACTCCCATTATACAATACTTTTTTGGTCTCCGCAAGTTTAAGTTGTGCGTTTTCCGTCAAAAATCCCTGCCATGAAAAAGTTGACCTTTCCCATGATCGCGGATGCGATCTTCTACGGCGTGTGCATGGGGCTCTTTGCCCTCGGGCTGTTGCGGTATTTCCGCGTGCCGCTCGCGGCGGCGATCGCCCTCTCCGCCGGCTTCTTCCTCGCAACGGGCTGCATCCTTCTGACGGCCTTCTACGCAAAGCGCAAGAAAAAATTGTTCACCAAGAAGGAGCGGCAAGAGCGGGAAGCCCTGATGCTGCACCTCGCCCTCGAAAAGGAGGAACGCGTGCGCGCCGCCCTGCTCCAAGCGCTGCTCGCCGACGGGAAGGAGGCGCATTGCAGCGAGGAGGGCGTGGAGGCGGACGGAAAGCTCATCATCCCCCTCTTCACCATGCAGCCCGTCTCCGCCGACGACATTGCGCGGCTTCTGCGGCGGCACGGCGAAACGCCGTTCACCGTCGCCTGCAATGCGCTGACGCCCGAGGCCGAGAAACTGCTCCTATCCTTCGGGCGGGACACGCTGCGCGCCGATGAGGTGTATGCCCTCTTTACGCGGACGGGGACGACGCCCTCGCCCCTCATCTGCGGCGAGATCCCGCGCAAGACGGGCAAGCAAAAGCTCCGCCGCACGTTCGCCAAGGGAAACGCCCGCCCGTTCTTTGTGAGCGGCGCGCTCCTCCTCGTGATGAGCCTCTTTACGTTTTTCCCCACCTACTACCTCATCACGGGCAGCATTTTGCTGTTCTCCTCGGTGATGATCCGCGCGTTTGGGTATGCATAAAGGGCGATTATGTCACGCATAGTACTTCATATATCTCGAAAAAACGCCGTTTAAGGCGTTTTTTGCTGTAAAGAGCTCATTGCGGCGGGGAGTCGGTCGACGACATCCGACGCGCTGACGGAGTACTCCCCGAGCTCGGCTGCGGCGATCTCCCCCGCTCTTCCCATGAGGTACGAGGCGACGCACGCCGCTTCGAACGGCGGAACGCCGCGGGCGCAGGTGCCCGCAAGCAGCCCTGCGAGCACATCGCCGCTTCCCCCCTTGGCGAGCGCGGGCGAACCCGTGAGGTTTATTGCCGTGCGCGTGCCGTCGGTGATGACGCTGCGATTGTTCTTGAAGAGGACGGTGACGCCGTACTGCCGCGCAAACGCTTCTGCATAATGCACGGGGTCGGAGAGAAGTTCTTTGACGCCCCTGCCCGTGAGGCGGGCGAACTCCTTGGGGTGGGGAGTTACGATGACGCGGCAGGACTTCTCCTTCAAAATCTCCACGCCGTACTGTGCGACGGTGTTGAGGGCATCGGCATCGAGCACGAGAATGCCCGTGTAGACGGAGAGAAGCTCGGCGATGTAGGCGTAGAGCCGCTCGCTCACGCCCGAGCCCATGCCCGCCGCGATGCAGTCGGCGGCGAGCATTTCGCCGTCGATGGCGTGAAATTCCCGCAAGATGACGGAGGGAAGCCGACCGATCGCGTGCGGATAGACGGAGCCCGTGAGCGCGAGCCGCGTATAGCCGCAACCCGATTTGAGACAGGCGCCCGCCGAGAGGAACGCCGCTCCCGTGGCGACCGCGCCGCCCGCGAAGAGATAGGCGTTGCCGTAGCTCCCCTTGTGCGTGTGCGATCTGCGCTTGGGAAAGAAGGCGGCAACGTCCCCTTCCTCCCACACCTCCGCGCCGTTTTGGGCGGAAATGCCGATCTCGGCGACGGAAATTTTGCCCGCCGTGTCGGCACCGTCCGCGAGGAGAAGCGCCTGTTTGAGCTGACCCATGGAGACCGTTTCATCGGCACAGACGCAGGGCTCAAAGGCGATGCCGCCCGCTTGGAGGCCGCTCGGCAGGTCGCAGGCGACGACGTACGCGCCGCTATCGTTGATAAAATGGATGAGCGCGGCGGCGTCCCCCGCGGGGGCACGGTCGAGCCCCGTGCCGAAGAGGCAGTCGGCGATGAGGGCATAGCGGCGGCGCGGGGTCCTTCCCAAAATTTCGCCGCGGAACTTCGCCTTTGCGGCGGCGCAGGCCTCGGAAAAGCGCTCTGCAAGGCACAAAACGGCGACCTCGTAGCCGCGCTCAGAGAGGATGCGGGCGGCGACAAAGCCGTCGCCCCCGTTGTTTCCCCCGCCGCAGACGAAGAGCATATCGCCCACGTTCAAATTCTGCGCGGCGCGCTCCATGGCATCTGCGAGGGCTTCGCCCGCGCGTTCCATGAGAACTTCCTCGGGCGTGCCCGCTATTATGGCGGCTCTGTCCGCCTCGCGCATCTGTGCGTTGGAATAGGCAAATTTCATGATTTCCTCACAATTTTAAGGTGATTTCGGCAGCGGAGAGGCGGAAGGTGCCCGCCGCGGTTCTCACGGCGAGGCGGCCGTCGGGCAGAATTTCCTCCGCCACGGCGCGGTAGGTGCGTCCGTTTTCCTCCACCGTGACCTCGCGCCCCAAAAACTTGACGCGGGCAAGGTAATCTGCAAAGGTGCTCGGGCGGAGAAGTTCTGCGATGAGTTTTTCGCGCGCTTCGTCCGCCGTGACCCGCCGCCCCGCCGCCTCGGAAAGGCTTACGGCGATGCCGCCGAGCGCGGAGACGTCGTTTTCGGCGTTGAGCCCGATGCCGATGATGCTGTGATCGAGCAATTCCCCCTTCACGCCGTTCTCGATGAGGATGCCGCACAGCTTTTTATGGCCGACGAGCACGTCGTTCGCCCACTTGATCTCGGGCTGTACGCCGAAATGTTCCGCCGTACGGCAGACGGCGACGGCGGAATGCGCCATCACCTCGAAGGCGCGGCGCGCGGGGAGTTCTTCATAAAAAAACAGCGCCGAGAGATACACGCCGCCCTC
>CANRFK010000079.1 GCA_947629875.1 uncultured Clostridia bacterium | reverse complement strand
CGAAAAGAAAGTGTTTTTGCGGAAAATCGGCAAATGGTCATAAAAAAATTGGCGCTGGAAAATTTCAGAAACTACGAAAACGAGACGTTTACGTTCGCGGACGGGCTGAATATCCTCACGGGCAAAAACGCGCAGGGCAAGACCAACTGCGCCGAGGCGGTGTTTTACCTGTGCACGGGCTCCTCGCTGCGCATCCGCCACGATCGGCAGCTCATCCGCCGCGGGGCGGACTTTGCCCGCGCCTTTGCAGAACTTTACAGCCGCTACGGAAGGGTGACCTTGGAGGCGCGCATCTACGAAAGCAGGCGCGAGCTCTTCGTCAACGGCAACAAGGTGACGCGCGCCGTCGATTTTCTCGGCAACATGAACAGCGTCTTTTTCTCCCCGGGAGAGTTGCGCCTCGTGCAGGACGGCCCCGACGAGCGGCGGCGGTTTTTGAACCTCTCCATCTCGCAGACCTCGCGCGAATATTGCACCGCGCTACTTCGGTATCAGAAAATTTTGGATCAGCGCAACGACCTTCTGAAAGAGCGCGACTTCGGCATGGTGATGGATACCCTCCCCGTGTGGGACGAGCAGCTCGCGGCGTATGCGGCGCGCATCGTCGTAAAGCGCGTGGAATTTTTGAAGAAACTCGCCCCCCTCGCCGAGGAGGCGCATGCCTACCTCACGGACGGGAAGGAGAAGCTCACCGTCGGCGGGGACAAGCGGGGCGTGAGCGAGGAGGAGACGCGCGTTCGCCTTCTCGAAGAGCTCGCCGCCGCGCGGGAGCGGGATCTTCGCCTCGGGTTCACATCGGTGGGCCCCCACCGCGACGACGTCCGCATTCTCATCGACGGACAGGACGCCCGCGGCTTCTCTTCGCAGGGGCAGGCGCGCACGGCGGCGCTCTCCTTAAAGCTCGCCGAGGTGGAGATCTTCGGGGAACTCGCGGGCGAGAAGCCCATCCTCATCCTCGACGACGTGATGAGCGAGCTCGACCTTCCGCGCAGAAAAAAACTCGTGGAGCGCATCCACGGGTTGCAGTGCATCCTGACGTGCACGCACGCCGAGCGCGTCCTGTACGGCGCAGACTGCAATAAAATCCATATTCACGGGGGGAAGATCGTTCCGTGAGAGCAGACCTGCATCTACATTCCCTGTGCTCGGACGGCGCGTTTCCGCCCGCCGAAGTTGCCCGCAGAGTAAAAGAAGCGGGCGTCGAACTCTTCTCCCTCACCGACCACGACAACATGGCGGGCGCAGGTGAAGCCGCGCGGGCGGCGCGGGAACTCGGTTTGCGCTTTGTGCGGGGCATCGAGATCTCCGCCTATCTCGGCGGCGCCAAGGTGCACGTGCTCGGCTACGGGTGCAAGGAGAACGGGGCGTATTCCGACTTTTTGGAGGAGCGCAGGAGGGGGGCGCGGCGGCGCGCCGAAGATATCGTGAAAAAGGCAAACGCCGTGCTGGGGCTCGACGTCACCATGGACGAGGTAGAGGGGTACCATGTCCGAGGTGAAGCCCCCCTGCACACCATGCACGCGGTGCGGGCGTTTGCAAAGCGGCTGAACGCGGACATGGGTGCCCTGTACCGCGACCTGTTCGCCCCCGGGAAGGCGGCATTCTCGGACATGTACCGCCCCTCGCCCGCGGATGCCCTGCGCGCGATCCACGCGATGGGCGGGCTTGCGGTGCTCGCCCACCCCGCGCAGATCGTTCTGCCCTCGGGGGAAGCGGGGCGGAAGGCGCTCATGGAGGAGTTCGCGGGGCGCGGCCTCGACGGCATAGAATGCTATCATTCGACGCATACTGCAAAGGAGACGGAGGAATTCCTCGCCTTCGCAAAGAGGCACAATCTCTTTGTGACGGGCGGCTCGGACTTCCATGCGGACGGGCGTTCGCGCACGGTGGGCAAGCCCTTCTTCGACGCGGCACATATCGAGAAATTGCTCCTGTCTCTTGCAGGGAGCGTATGAAGAAAACGGCGGTTGCGCTCCTCCTTGCGGGGAGCGTTTTTTTATGCGGCGGTTTTACGCGCGGCACGGTGAAAAGGGGCGCGGTGATCGGCGGCGTCGAGGTGGGGGGCATGCCATACCAAGAGGCCGAGCGCGCCGTGCGCGCGCACATTGCGGAGGAACTTTCCCCCTTCACGGTGCGCACGCCTGCGGGCGTATTCAGCTTTCCGTTGTCCTTTACCGATAACGTCTCCACCCTCGTCCGAAAGGCAAAGAGGGGGGAAGAACTTTCCGTCACGTACAGGCGCACGTGGGCGGATGCGGAGGGGGATATCCTCGCCGTCTGCAAGGCCAATGTGCGGGAGGCGCAGAACGCCTCGGTGCGCTTCTCTTCGGGCGGATTCGTATATACAAGCGACCGCGCGGGCAAGTACTGCGACTACAAAAAATTGCTCTCGGCGGCGCTTTCCGCGCTCGACGCGGGCAGGGATGAAATTTGCTTTGTGCCCTCGTCCTACGCCCCCAAGGTGACGGAGGAAGATCTCCGCGCCCGCACGCAGGTTTTGGCGTCGTTTTCCACCCGCTTCGACGCGGGAAACGCACCCCGTTCCCACAATATCGAACTCGCCGCGCGGCGCATCTCGGGCGTTACGGTGGCGGCGGGCGAGGAGTTTTCCTTCAACGCCGTCGTCGGAAAGCGCACGCGGGAGAACGGCTTCGAGGAGGCCAACGTCATCTTGGACGGCGAATTTGTCCCCGGCGTGGGCGGCGGCGTGTGCCAGGCGAGCACCACGCTCTTCAACGCCGCTCTGCGCGCAGGGCTCACCGTGACCGAGAGCCGTCCGCACTCCCTCTCCGTCTCCTATGTGCCGCCCTCGCTCGACGCCATGGTCTCGGATTCCAGCGATCTCAAATTTGTCAATCCCTATCCCTTCCCCGTGTACATCTCTGCGGCGGCGGGAGGGGGGATGGTGCGCTTCACCGTGTACGGCGCGCCCGACGGGAGGCGGTACGAGACGGAGAGCCTTGTCCTCGCCCGCCACGCGCCCCCGCCCGAGGAGGTCATCGAGGGGGAGGAAGACAGAATTTTGCGCGCCGAGCGGGAGGGGCTCACGAGCGAGAGTTTCCTCATCGTGTACGAGGAAGGCCGCGTCGTCTCACGCACGCGCGTGCGGAAAGATACGTACGCGTGCGTCCGCGGGAAGCGGCAGGTGTGCAGGGAAAGTGCCTCCGAAGAGATTTCTCCGCAGGAAAATGGGGAGGGCGGCGAAAAAATTCCGTAAAAGGCTGCAAAATCGATTGCCTTTTTTCTGCATTTCCGTTATAATCGTGAATTGACTTCGGGCGGTCCTCTGCCGAATAGGGGCATGAACGTCGCGTGCGAACAGGAGGTAAAGTCAAAATGGGTCTCATCGAACAGATCGAAGCGGAAGGCATGAAGGAGAATGTGCCGCAGTTCAATGTGGGCGATACCGTAAAGGTCGGCTACCGCATCATCGAGGGCGGCAAGGAGCGTATCCAGAACTTCGAGGGCGTCGTCATCGCCAAGAAGAACGGGGGCATCCGCGAGAGTTTCACCGTGCGCCGTCTGTCGTTCGGCGTCGGCGTGGAACGTTGCTTCCCCCTTCATTCTCCCAAGATCGCCTATGTCAACGTCGTGAGGGCAGGCAAAGTGAGAAGGGCAAAGCTCTACTACCTGCGCGGCCTCACCGGCAAGGCGGCAAAGATCAAGGAAAAGAAGTAATTGCGCACTGCGCGAAAAGAGCGGCTCACCGAAAGTCAACGGTGGGCCGCTGTTTTTTTGGCGGCGGCGCTTGCTTGTTTTAAGGACTACGGCAAGTTGTTGTATTTTTGGGGCGGCGGCGCTTGTTTGTTTTTAAGGGCAATGGCGGGTTGCTGTTTTTTGAGGCGGCAGTCCCCAAAAAAATTTCCGAAAATGCAAAAAATTTGTTTACAATTTTCCGTTTATCGGTTAGAATAGGAAAAGACAATATAATTAGGAATAACAGCTATGGGAAAAACTTCTGAAAAATTCAAAAAGATCCCGAAGGCGCTCATCGCATTCTTGGTGATCGCGCTTCTCTTCCTCGCCGTCGGTCTCGGCACGCTCGGCTCCCCCTCGGAGGGCGTCGGCAAGGCGTACGAGCTCAAAACAAAGCGCGACGACGGCGACCCGCCCTCCGTCGTCATGCAGCTCACGTTCTCCGACAGCGAGAATTTCAAGGAGACGTATACCGACGAGAACGGAAAGGAGCAGACGCGCACGTTCACGCTCAAAGTTTCCGCCATCTATGTCAACCTCGCCGTCATCTACGCGGAGCCCGGCGAGCCCGCCACCTTGCGGCTGGAATACGCTTCGAGCGGGTCGCAGAGCAGTTTCGGCCTTCAATCCCGCCGCGCCGACGCGGTGTTTGAGAATCTGTACACGAACGCGCCCGCAGAGGGGGAAGAGGCCGTGGAGCCCACCGTCACAGACGGGCAGTTCCGCTGGGTCGCGCCCTTCCAGAGCGTGTTCGAGAAGAACAATTGGACGACGAGCTACCGCTATGTCCGCCTGACGGCGCTCACGCACGACGTCCTCATTAACGAGGTCGTGTTCGTGGGGGAAAAGCAGGTAAATTCCGAAGGGACGGGCGAGACCATGGTCATTCCCGCCAAAATTTATTCGGCGACGCCCTACAACAACGAGACGCAGGAGGAGGCCAACCTCCGCGCGGAGGCACTCCTCGATGCGCAGTACTTGCCCTCGACGGTGCAGTCGTCCTACTACCTCTATTCCGATGATGAACTCTACACCCTCTCCACGATCGCGGAGATGCGCCGCGGCGGAGAGTACGATTCCGCAATTCCGTCGGCGGCCTACCGCGTGGAGGGCGTGTACAACTCGCTGGGCACCGGCATCATTGCGCTCGGCACAAAGATCTTCGGCCTTACGCCCTTCGGACTTCGGTTCTTCTCCATGCTCGCCTCGTTCGGCGTGCTCATCTTCGGATATCTCTTCGTGCGGCAACTCACGAAGAGCGACTTCGCGGGGCTCATATTCTCGCTCATCTATGTATTCTGCAACCTGTCGTTTGCCCTCGGGCACCTCGGCAACCCTCTCATGATCGGCATCTTCTTCTTCATGGGAGCCCTGTATTTCTGCCACAAATTCTATGCGCGCGGCATGAAGTCGGCGCGCGGCGCGAGCGTCCTGACGCCCGTGTTTGCCGCCCTGTTTGCGGCCGCCGCCATCACGGTGAACGGCGCCTATCTCATCCCCGTCGCGGGGCTCGCCGCCCTCTTTGTCTGCGGCATGGTTCGCCAGCAGAAGGCGAAGAAGCACTACCTCGCGCTGGCCGCTTCGGAGGAGACCGATGCGGAGGATCCCGCCGCGGCGCGGGAACAGGCCACGGCCGCCGTAAAGCGGGAGTACCGCGAGAAGAACCTCGCCGCCGCGCTCGGCTTCGGCGTAACGCTCATCGCCGCCGCGGTGCTGTTCGCGCTTCTGTTTGCCATTCCCCTGTACGGCCCCTACATGCGGCTGTATTCGTCGGGCGGAAGCATCTTCGTGCTCGCATGGCACGCCTTTGCGGGCGGCTTTGCGGGCTCCAACCCCGGCGCCACGCACGCCGCATGGGATCTCTTCTACGATATCTTTGCGGGCACGGGTACGACGTATGCCGTCACGGCGGCCGCTGTCAATGCGGTCGCGGCCGTTGCCGGGATCCTCGGCGTCATCTTTGCCGTGTGGCGCATCCTCGCCGTCATTCTTTCCAAGAAGTTGGAAAAGCAGCAGCGCGGCGAACTGCGCAGGGTGCTCGTTCCGCTCGTAGGGCTTATCCTTTCCCTCATCATGACGGCGTTCGGCGGCGGCGCGCTTGGGTTTATTCTGCTCGCGTACGTGTTCGCCTTTGTGCTCGCCGCGGAGGGCGTCGCCTACCTGTGGGGGAGCAAATACGGGAAAGCGGCGAAGGCCGTCTCGATCGTCGGGCTCATCTTGCTTATCGCAGTGTTTGCACTCTACTTTGTATTCACATTCTCCATTCCGCTCCCGGCGTCGCTCATCGGGAAGATCCTCGGATGATACGGAGGTAGCGCATGATCGCCAAAATCGTCTGCTATGCGTTGAACGGTCTCGACGGTGTGCCCGTCGAGGTGGAGACGGACGTCAACAAGGGCATTCCCGCCTACGAAATGGTGGGTTTGCCCGATACCGCCGTCAAGGAGAGCAAGGAGCGCGTGCGCTCCGCCCTCAAAAACAGCGGGCTTCTCTTTCCCATCAATAAGATCACCATCAACTTTGCGCCCGCGGATATCAAGAAGGAGGGCGCGTCGTTCGACCTCGCCGTCGCCATCAGCCTTTTGAAGGCGAGCGAGCAGCTCGTCGGGGCGGTGACGGACGGCTGCGTCTTTTTGGGCGAGCTCGCGCTCTCGGGCGATGTCCGCCCCATCAACGGAATTTTGCCCATTCTCATCTCCGCGAAGAGCCATGGCTTTTCGCGCTTTATCATTCCCGCGGACAATGCGAAAGAGGCGCGTTTTTTGAGCGGGGCGGAGATCTACCCCGCCCACACGCTCACCGAGGTCGTGCGGCACCTCATGGGTACGCTCACCATCCCGCCGCTTAAAACGGCGCAGTATGCGCCCCACACGACTGCGGGCGGCGGCGCCGACCTCAAATTTGTCAAGGGGCAACCCGTCGCGCGCCGCGCGTTGGAGATCGCCGTCGCGGGCGGGCACAACCTTCTCATGGTGGGGCCTCCCGGCACGGGCAAGACCATGCTCGCGCGGTGCCTTCCCACCGTCATGCCCGATTTGACGTTTTCCGAAGCGCTTGAGATCACCAAGATCCACAGCGTTGCGGGCATTTTGGGGGAAGAGGGCGTCGTCACCGAGCGTCCCTTCCGCACCCCGCACCACACGGCGAC
>CANRFK010000078.1 GCA_947629875.1 uncultured Clostridia bacterium | reverse complement strand
CTCCGCGTCGCTGCAATGCATCATCACCGACCATAAGAGACGCTACGGTTCTCTTTCGCTCTTGCCGCAAATGGCGGCGATCCACATCAACGATACGCATCCCGCTCTGGCGATCCCCGAGCTGATGCGCATCCTCGTGGACGAAAATTATTTCAGTTGGGACGTGGCGTGGAACATCACGACCGCGACCTGCGCCTATACCAACCATACCGTGTTGGCGGAGGCGTTGGAAACGTGGGCGGAGGATCTGGTCTCGCGCCGCCTTCCCCGTATTTACGGGATCTTGAAGGAGATCAACCGCCGTTTCTGCGACGACCTGTGGCATCGGTTCCCGGGGGATTGGAACAAGATCTCGCGCATGTCCGTCCTTTCGCACAATACCGTGCGGATGGCGAATCTCTGCGTCGTCGGCTCGCACAGCGTGAACGGCGTCTCCGAACTGCACAGCAACATCATCAAGGAGAGCATATTCAAGGATTTTTACGACTATACCCCCGAAAAATTCACCAACGTCACCAACGGGATCGCGCATCGGCGGTGGCTGAATCAATCCAATCCGGAGCTCTGCGCGCTTCTCGACGACTGCATCGGAACGGGATACGCAAAGGACGCGGCGAAGCTCGCCGAGTTCAAGAAATTCGAGAACGACGAGAGCGTCCTCAAACGCCTCGGGGAGATCAAGCGGATCAAAAAGGAGCAATTCGCCCAGTATGCGCGCGCCTATCAAGGGGCGCTGATCGACCCGAATACGGTGTTCGACGTGCAGGCAAAGCGGATGCACGAGTACAAACGCCAGCTTCTGAACGTGCTCCACATCATCGAGCAATACAACATGCTTCGGGAAAATCCGTCCCTCGACGTACTTCCCAAAACCTACATCTTCGGCGCGAAAGCGGCGGCAGGGTATGACATGGCGAAGCAGATCATGAAGCTCATCTGCTTCCTCGCGGAGGACATACGCAAGAATCCCGCCGTGAACGAGAAACTCAACGTCGTCTACATGGAGAACTACAACGTCACCATGTCCGAAAAACTCATGCCCGCGTCGGAAATTTCCGAGCAGATCTCGCTTGCGGGCAAGGAGGCGAGTGGAACGGGGAACATGAAGTTCATGATCAACGGCGCGCTCACCATCGGCACGTTGGACGGCGCGAATGTCGAAATGGCGGAGCGAGTGGGGGACGAGAACATCTTTATCTTCGGTTTGAAGGCAAACGAAGTCAAGGAGATCTGGGACAGCGGCTACAATTCCAGCGCCTATTACAACCAAAACGCCAACTTGCGGAAGATCATCGAGTCGCTCATCGTCGGCTTTAACGGGTGTTCCTTCGCTGAGATCGCGAATTATCTCCTGCGCAACGCGCCCGTCGCCGATCCCTACATGTGCCTTGCCGATTACGAATCCTATGTCCGCACGCAGGATGCGATGTCCGATCTCTATCGGTCGGACCAACGTTCGTGGAACCGCAAGTCGCTCTGTAATATTGCCGCGGCAGGCTATTTCTCCGCCGACCGCAGCGTCCGCGACTATGCGGCGAACATTTGGAACCTCAAACCCCTCAACCGTTGACGTCTATCCCGATTTGCGGCAGGAAACGATATGAATTACTACTACGATCCCCTGGACGGAGCGTGCAAGTCTGTTTTGGGCGCCGTTTCGCGCGAGACGGCGGTCACGTTCCGGCTTTACGAACAAACGATCAGCGGAGAAGCCGACTTCTCCGCTGATTTCTGCAATCTTGTGATAAGTCAGGACGACGGCGTCGAAAAGACCGTCCCCATGAAAAAGACGGATTTCGGCTTTTCCGTCACCGTCCGTTTTCATAAGATCGGTCTTTTCTTCTATCTTTTTGACTTCGGGGGGATCTATCTCGGCAGCGGCAGGCTGCGCCGCGGCGTCATGACGGGCAACCCGGAGCCGTGGCAGATCACCGTATACGACGAAGGATACCGTACGCCCGATTGGTTCAAGGACGGGATCATGTATCAGATCTTCCCGGACCGTTTTCGGAAGGCGGGCGAATATCCCGTGCGGGAGGGGAAGATTCTCCGCAGAGATTGGGGCGGGACGCCGAGCTACCGTCCGAACGAGTTCGGAAAGATCCTCAATAACGACTTTTTCGGCGGGAATTTCAACGGCGTGCGGGAAAAGCTCGACTATTTGAAGAGTCTGCATGTAAGCGTCATCTATTTCAATCCCGTTTTCGAGGCGTTTTCCAACCACCGTTACGACACGGGCGATTATCGCAAGATAGACAGTCTCCTCGGGACGGAGGAGGACTTCGACGCGCTCGTGAAGGAAGCGGCGGAGAAGGGGATCCGCATCATCTTGGACGGCGTGTTTAACCACACGGGCGACGACAGCCGTTACTTCAACAAATACGGAAAATATAAGGAACAGCTCGGCGCGCATCAATCTCCCGATTCGCCCTATTTCGATTGGTACACCTTTCACGACTATCCCGCGTCCTACGAATGTTGGTGGGGGATCGAGACCCTGCCCGCGGTGAACGAGTCCTCCGCTTCCTATCAGAAATTCATCTGCGGCGAGGACGGCGTCATCAAAACGTGGCTCCGTCACGGCATTGCGGGGTATCGTTTGGACGTTGCGGACGAACTCCCCGACTTTTTCCTTCAAAAGATTCGTAAGGCGGTCAAATCGGAGACGCCTGACGCCATGATCATCGGCGAGGTCTGGGAGGACGCCTCCAACAAGATCGCGTACGGAGAACGGAGGCGGTATTTGCAGGGCTTCGAGCTCGACAGTGTCATGAACTACCCGTTGAAGGACGCGATCATCAGTTACGTACTCTCGGGGAATACCATCCAGCTCCGCGAGACGATGGCGATGCTTCTCGACAATTATCCCGCGCCGACGCTCCATTGTCTGATGAACGTTTTGGGCACGCACGACACGCCGCGCATTCTGACCGTTCTCGGCGGAAAACAGTGCCGCGATAAGGACGAAATGGCGAGCACCTTTCTGACCGCGGAGGAACGGGAGATCGCAAAACAAAAGGTCATGATGGCGGCCGTGTTGCAGTATACGCTTCCCGGCGTGCCGTGTATCTATTACGGCGACGAAAACGCCATGGAGGGCTATCGGGATCCGTTCTGCCGCGGCTGTTTCGATTGGGAAAACATGGACGAGGAGCTCGGCGCGTTTTACCGCAAACTCGGCGAGATCCGTACCGAAGTCGCGCCCGAAGTTTTCCGCGACGGGTCGTATCGGGAGATCTTTGCGAATGCCTCGTGCATCGTATACGAACGGCGGCACGGGGACCGCAGCGTTGTCGTCTACGTCAACAATTCCGCGACCGAATATACCCTGCACGCAAAGGGCTCGTATTTGGAGCGTCTTACGGGAACGGCATTCGACGGGAGCACGGTCTTGCGCGCTTTTTCCTACGGGATCCTGACGAGATCCGAATAGTATGCGTGACATAATATTAAATAGGTTTTGTCACATAAGAAACCGTATCTCAAAAACGATATAAAAAACCGCAAAAATTTTTGCGGTTTTTTCGTAAGAACGCGGGAAATAAATTTCCATAAAAATAAGAGCTGCGGCGATTTGATAAAAAAATCAAACGATCGGTCGCGCAAAAAATTGCGTTTTGACAGAAAAAACGGACGGTCGGCTTTGAAAACATATATTTTTTGCGGTTTTATGCCCTGTTTTGCCCCATACTATTCGTAAAATCGGTGTTTTGCGAAGAGTTTACTATATCCAAGTATAGCAAAAACGCCCTATCATGTCAAGAGTTTGAAGAAATATTTTTTTTGAATTTTAGATTTTATATAAATTTTCAAACTCGAATGCAGATAAACGATTAAAAGATCAAGCAAAAAATCCTCTCCTATCACAGCGCTTCCGTAAAGTCAAGGGGCAAGCGGTCGTATTTTTTTGCAAGGGCAGCAAAAAAATCTCCACCGCGCAGTAGCGCCTCTTGACTTTCCTCATGCGCTGTGATAAACTCCAAGTAAGAAGTGTAAGGCGCAAGCCTCACACTTCCAATTATTAAAAAGGTAGGTAAAGGAGATGGACGAAGAAATGAGTTTGTCGGACAAGGCTATCCAGCGATTACGGGAATACCTTCTCAATATCGGTTGGAATGCCGAACAAATCCTCGAATTACTTGACTACTTAACCAAGTAAGCGAGGCGGAACAAAAAAACCGAGCCGTTGCACAAAGCGCTTCCAACACCGCAACGGCTCACCAAGACGGGAACCTAACAGCCTACCTCGGTTCTCGCCTTTACTTTATCACAGGAAATTCCGTTTGTCAAGAAAAAACTCCCCTTTCGGGGAGTTTTTGTTATACAATATCGAGACCGGGAACGGAATAGACGGGACCGGGGAATTCGTGGTCGAACGTGAATGTAAACAATGCTTTGAACTGCGGAGCATTCACGGACTGCACGGCGAGTGTTTCATCAAGAACTTCCTGCGCGTTGCTCTCCATAAATGCCGCGTCTGCAGAAGATTGCGTTGCATTGAACTTGTCTTGATACGTCCACAGGCTAACATTTTGGGGTGCCCCACTACGCATAAGCCCCGTAACCGTGTCAGGGTGCTGTCTGTACTCCCACCACGCTTCCTGATAACCGAAAACCGTCTTATTCGGGTCACTGCCGAACGGGTTGATTGTACGAAGCATGACAGGCTGTTCCGATATGTTCGCCAATATAGGCGTGTAAAAATCGAGATTGTTCACACGGAACCAATGCGGATCAAGATAAGAAGGATATACATTCCGTTGACGAACACACACGAGAATATGAACAAAACCATGCTCCAAGAACGTCTCATGAAACAAGAAACCGCCCTTTTGCGTATATCCAAAACCAGCAAGGTTCCCCTGCGGGCTTGTATCATCGGAAGCAGATGTTTGCGCCGTCTGATATAATTCAAGCGGAAAACGAACATGCCCAAGCATACGGGGAATATCGCTGTAAGGATCATCCGCTTCAACACCGAACATGGCATGACAGAGTTCGCGATAACGACTTCCAGCGCGTCCATAAAGCTCATAGAGCTGCTGCATGGCAAACCCAAGCCGCAAATCGTCAACCGAAATTGCAGAAACTTCCGACAAGTCTGCCGTTCCCGTCACAGGTACAGAAGAAAGACGACCAGTTATAGAAGAGACATCTCCCCCATCACCGGAGCCTGTATCCGCATACATTTTAACGCCCGAGCCAGTGTTAAGAAATTTCGCGGTCCCATTCGGCATAGAGCCACCAAAACTCCAAGTCAAAAAAGGCGCCGCACTAGATAATGTCACATTCGAAAAATTATCAGTTTTACCCGATACAGGAACGCTACCCGCAAGAGAAAATGTAACCTGTGGACCTTTTTCAGGAGACGGAAGAACGGAAGTAAGTGCATCATGAAGCTTACACGCTTTCAAAGGCGTGGAAAGTGCACTCCAAGACGTCTTGCGCATAGGAATAGTCATATCACGCGTCATGTCAGAAGCGGAAAAACCATCTCCATAAACTTCACGAAGGATAGACCCATCAGGATATGAACCGTCCGAAACGACTTCACCTTCATTGTCAATTACACGAACATCCGATGTAGACCCATCTACACCCGTCGCGGTATCTTCAGAAAGCAAAAAGCCCTCATAAACGTTAGCTTTACTGAACGGAATAGGAGGCTGATAGTTTTGGTCGCGGAAGTACTCGTTATAGATAGCGAGATAACCACGGAAAGGTAAATCGTTCATGAGTTGAAGCACCTGCGCGGGCAAAGGTTGTTGCGTAGGAAATCCATAAAAATCGGCAACTGATCCAACGGGCACAGAAACATTCTCCGACCCCGTATAAAGCGGAGCAAGAGTAACGGGATTAGCAGTCCAAGAACCACTGGTATTCTCCCCCATCACTTCTTTCCACGCCTTATTCACAATACGATTGGGCACGAAAAAGGCATACACATCGCACAACATTTCACCCATAGTAGGCGTTTTTAACGTCATTTGACGTATAACCTCATCAACACGGACAGAATAACTGTCCGAAGGGAGAACTTCGAGACACTTGACGGGAACAATGTCGCCGCCATTGAACGCCGTAAGAACACGCGTAGCCTCCGTCATACGGGAACGCTCTGCTTTACTTTGCGGAGCCTTGTCAAAACGGGTTACGCCGCCAACGACGGGAACTTGTGTATAGTTACCTTTCATTACTCACCGTCCTTTCCTACGGGAGCAGGAACGGGCGCAGGTGTCCCCTGCTCCGCTTGCTTTTGGGCGGCACGTTCTGCCGCCGCACGAAATTCCGCATAAAGGTGCCGAGCCGTATCAAAATCAAGCCCGAGAGCCTTTTGAAGTTGTGTCACGTCACCGAGATTGCGACGCTGGGGAGCTGCCGCAATCGCACCGAGCGGATCAGAACGATAATCCGAAGAAGCCGCAAAGGAACTGACGTACTCGGGCGTGAAAGGATAGTCCTTTTCAACGAGAACTTCGCCTTTGAATCCATCGGAGTTCGTCCGCTCTTCAAGAGCAAAGTATTTCCGTGTGCGCCTGTCCTGCACCGTCTGAATAGGTGTACGCTCACGCAGATACCACGCAGGCGAATTGAAATACGGCGAGGAAGCAGGCACTTTCAACTGTTCACCTCTTTTCACAGCCGAACACCTCCACGAAACATGGAACCCGTGTACACTTGGTGAGTGTGCACGCCATAACGTGCAAAAACCGAACCATTACGAACCGAAAAACGTCTCATTTTATACCTCCTCTGCCGCGTCGTCCTGCGACTTAATAGGCGTAATTTTCGCCATATACGCAAGAGAAACGCTGTACTGATACTCGCATGCGGCATTAAGTACGTCCTTATCCTGAGCGAGCATATCCGCGAATGCCTGTATATCCGCGGGAGAACCGACACGGAACGCAACGCGGACATCTTTGGAATGAACCGT
>CANRFK010000077.1 GCA_947629875.1 uncultured Clostridia bacterium | reverse complement strand
CGCCCGCGGGACGGGCTCGGTATGAGGGATGGAGAGTGTGCGGCAGGATGCGGGAGAGGTCGGTATGAGGAAACCCCTTTCGGCGCGCAAGGGCGCGCCACTTTCCCCAAAAGGGGACAGCAAGAGAAAGATACGCTCACCCCGCCCCGCGCCCTTTGGGCGCGGGGCGGGGTTCGGTATGAGGGATAGAGAGTGTGCATTGGCGGAATGATGTTGGGGACAAGCGGGGGCGGCGCGGTTTTCACAGTGGGGGTGAGAGGGATAGAGAGTGTGCATTGGCGGAATGCGGGGCGGGATAACTGCGGGGCGAAAATGAAGAGAAGAAGAGAGGCGGTTTTCATACTTTCACGATAGCACGCAAAAAACAATTTGCGGGGGATATGTGTCATATTTTTTGAGGAAAATCTTGCAAAATTTCTGCGGGCATGGTATACTGAAACTGTTCCATAGTTTCACAGTTTGTCAACCGTGCGTTACAAAGGCGTCGGCGGATGTTGTCGGGACGGATGGGAGACCGAGGAGTGAACGCAAGAACGCTACAAAAATGTTCTTCGGCGGGGCGGCGGACGGTTGCCCGATAGAAGTCTTCAACCGTCGGGACGGACGGGAGATTGGGAACCGAAGGCAAGAACGCTACAAAAATGTTCTGCGGCGGGACGGCGGTCGGCTATCCGAAGGGATAGAAGTTTTCAACCGTCGGGACGGCGGCGGAGCCGCTGTGGCAGGCGGGAAATTGTGAAGTTGGCGGGAATGCTGCGGAGATGTTCGGCGGCGCCCCGTTTGTATGACTGTAAGGAAAAAGGAGAAGGATATGAAACGCAAACTTTTGACTGTGCTGTTGTCGCTTGCGGCGGCGCTCTGTCTGTGCTTCGGCCTTGCCGCATGCGGCGAAGGAAAGTTCAGCATTTCCACGTTGGAAAAGATCCCGATGGGGGCATCGCAGGAGAAAGTAGAGAGCGTTCTCGGCAAGCCCTCCGAAGGGGGCGAGGGGAGCACGCAGTGGATCTACTACGACAGTGCGCTCCAATCCTATGCCAATAGGGCGAAAGCGTTGGAGGAGAAGCAGGAGGAGGCCTTCCTGAAGGGCGATGCTGCGGAGCTTGACAAGATCATGCAGGACTACGCAAATCTCTTGCAGGAGGTGGCAAACAAGCGGTTTTCCTGCGTTCAGGTGACCTTTTCCGCCGACGGAACGGTGACGAGCGTATTTCTCGACAAGGCATATTCCGCGATGGAGGGCTCGCAGGGGAAGTCCATCCAGAGAGACGAGGTGATTTACAGCGGCTCGGCGGATACCATCGAGCAGCAGTATTATACCGACTACCGCGAAGACACGAACGGCGAGCGGAAATACATCAAGGACACGATGGAAAAGGACAGCTTTTCCTATGCGACGACCTTCTCCGACGGGAGCTGGTATCATGCGTTGTTGCATACGTGGGACGGTGGAGATTCGTGGTCGTGGCGGTGGACGGATGAATACGGCACGCACAGCGCCAGTAAGCCGAGCAACGTGCAGTTCAACAATACCTCCGTCGGCGAGATCGATCGGGACGGGAAATGGCGCAACAGCAGGAACATCGTGGGCGCCTTTACCATTCCAGACGGCGTGACCTCGGTCGGGGATAATGCGTTCTCCGATTGCGGCGGGATGACGAGCGTCACGATCCCCGAAGGCGTGACCTCGATCGGGAGCGGCGCGTTCGAGGGTTGCAGCGGGCTGACGAGCATTGCGATCCCCGACAGTGTTACCTCCATCGGGAGCTCTGCGTTCAAGGGTTGCAGCAAGTTGACGAGCATTATCATTCCCGACGGCGTAACTTCGATCGGGAGCAGTGCGTTTGAGGGTTGCAGCGGGCTTGAACACATCACCGTCGAGGACGGCAACGAGGTTTACAGCAGCGCGGGGGATTGCCTGATCCAGACCGAAGCGGCCACGGTGATTTTGGGCTGCAAGAACAGCGACATTCCCGACAGCGTGACAAGGATCGCGGCCGATGCGTTCAAGGGTTGCACCGGGCTCAAGAGTATTTCGATCCCCGCCAACATCACCTCCATCGCAAGCGACGCGTTTGCGGGCTGCGCGGGGGTGGAGCACATCACCGTTGCGAGCGGCAACGAGGTTTACAGCAGCGAGGGGGATTGCCTCATCAAAACCGAAACGGATGCGGTGATCCTCGGCTGCAAGACAAGTAAGATCCCCGCAAGCGTTACCTCCATCGCGAGCTATGCGTTCGAGGATTGCATCGGGTTGACGGCCATTACGATCCCCGGCAATGTGAACGAGATCGGAGAATCTGCGTTTTCGGGTTGCAGCGGGCTGAAGAGCGTGACGCTCTCGGATGGCGTCACCACGATCGGACAATATGCGTTCGAGGGTTGCAGCGGCTTGACGGGCATTATCATTCCCGAAAGTGTGACTTCGTTCGGGAACGCTGCGTTCTCGGATTGCACGGGATTGACCGCCATTACGATTCCCGCAAGCGTGACAAAAATTGAAAGCTCTGCGTTTAGGGGTTGCAGCGGGCTCAAGAGCGTGACGATCTCGGACGGCGTCGCCACGATCGGAAATTCCGCGTTTTTTGATTGCAAAGCGTTGACGACGGTCGTGATCCCCGGCAGTGTGACGAGCATCGAAAGCTCTGCGTTCAGGGGTTGCAGCGGGCTCAATGGCATTACACTCCCCGAAAGCGTGACCTCCATCGGGGAATCTGTGTTTGCGGGTTGCAGCGGGCTGACGGCCTTTGTCATTCCCGACGGCGTGAGCTCCATCAGAGAATCTACGTTTTCGGGTTGCAGCGGGCTCAAGAGCGTGACGATCCCGGACGGCGTGGAGTCGATTTTGAGAGATGCGTTCTTTGGATGCACCGCACTGACGAGCATTGCGATCCCCCAAGGCGTGACCTCGATCGCGAGTGATGCGTTCAATAACTGCGGGCTGAAACGCGTGGAAGTGGCGGCGGAAAACCTCGCTTACAGCAGTCAGGACGGGATCCTGTACAACAAGACAAGGACGACGTTTATCTATGTGCCCCAAGCGCTTGAGGGCACGGTGGAGATCCCGGACAGCGTGATCGCGATCGGGGATTATGCGTTCCGTTCCCGCAGCGGGATCACGGCTGTGACGATCCCCGACAGCGTGCTCTCGATCGGGGAATCTGCGTTCATGGGTTGCAGCGCACTCAAGACCATTACGCTCTCCGAAGGCGTGACTTCGATCGGGGAATCTGCGTTCATGGGTTGCAGCGCACTCAAGACCATTACGCTCTCCGAAGGCGTGACTTCGATCGGGGGCGCTGCGTTCATGGGTTGCAGCGCACTCAAGACCATTGCGCTCCCCGACAGTGTGGTCTCGATCGGAAGCCTTGCGTTCGAAGGAACGGCATATTATGAAGATAGGAACAATTGGGATAGCTGCGGTGTGCTCTATATCGGCGACTATCTCATTGCGACAAACTCCGATATCACCGCGGGCACCTACACCATAAAGGCGGGCACCAAGACGATCGCGGATGGCGCGTTCTATAATTGCAGCGGGCTGTTGCGCGTTGTCATTCCCGACAGCGTGGTCTCGATGGGGGAACGCGTGTTCAACAGTTGCAACAATCTCAGAAGTGTGACGATCGGAGACGGCGTGACTTCCGTCACGGCCGGGGCGTTCTCGGGTTGCAGCGGGCTGAAGAGTGTGACGGTCGGCAGCAGTGTGACCTCGATCGGGGAAGGGGCGTTCGGTAGTTGCGACGCGCTGACGACGATCCAATACGCGGGGACGACCACGGCATGGAATGAGATGGCAAAAGCGTACGGTTGGATTTCGAGTGACGCCGACTATACCGTGACTTGCACGGACGGGACGGTGGACCGGTACGGGGATGTGACGCCCTTTGCGGGATAAGATGAAAATGCAAATCCCCGCCGCGATAAACGCGGCGGGGATTTTGTATGGGAAGATACGCTACTTTGCGCCCCGCGGCGAATGACGCGGGGAGACCCGACGTCGGGTCAAGGAAACGCCGCCCGCGGCAAGACCGCGGGCGGCTTCATAAAAAATCCTTAAATTTTGCTGTAACCGTAGGCGTTGACGAGGGCGTCGATGCGCTCGCCGCGCTTGCACATCGGGCACTCCACCGCAGAGTACGAGCCGTATTTGGGCAGTTCCTCCGCGCTCACGATGCGCGCGACGGGGACGCCGGGAATCTCGAACTTTCCGCCGAACACCGTCGCGACGCCCACGGGGTCGCCGCCGTAGTAGCGGATGCCGCGGATGGCGTCCATCACCGTCATGCCCGTCGTCGCCGTCGCCGCAAGTACCACGATGCGCCGTGCCTTGACGTAGGGGATGAGGTTGTCCCGCAAGATGAGTTTGCCGTCCGCCGTGAACTCGGGCGAGATGACCGCGATCTCCTGATGCAAGTTGATGCCCGCGGACGAGGTGAGCGTCTCCGCGAGGAATGCCCCGATCATCTTGGTGTGCTCGAGGGTGATGATGGTATCGACGACGGTATCCGAATAGCTCTCGGCAAACAGCTGCGCCGCGCTCTTCGCCGTGCTCGCCTCCGTTTTGAGGCGCGTCATGTCGATGCAGTAGTTGAGGTGCGAGTGCTGGGTGACGAAGTGCCCCGGGATGGCGCGCACGCTCACTTTATTGTTCCGCTTTGCAAAGAGGTCGAACGCTCTCGTTTCCATAATTTTTCCGCCTTTTTTTATTATTTTAATACAAAAGCCCAAGAATGTAAATAGAAAGAAAAAAATTTTTTGTAATTTGCGCGATTTTTTCGGCGAATTGCGTTTACGAAGCGGCGTTCCACTTTATATTAAATGTGGAAAACAATGACGGAGCAGAGCTGTGGACAAGAAAAAAACCGCCGCAAAACAGGCTGAAAAAGCAGAGAAGCAGAACGCGAAGGACGCCAAAGCGCAGGAAGCGCAGACCCAAGCGCAGGGCGCGGCTCCCGAGAACAAGGAAGTGCAGAACGCGGAACTTGAAAAGGCGCTTGAGGCGGCGCGCGCGGAGGCGGAGGACTATAAGCGGAAGTGGTATTCCGTTTCCGCCGAATATGAGAACTACCGCAAGCGCACGGCGCGCGAGAGCGCACAGCGTTATAGCGAGGGCAGGGCGGACGTTGTTGTGAAGCTCTTCCCCATTGCCGATAACCTCGACCGTGCATACTCGGCGTGCGCCGATGAGGCGACACGGAAGGGCGTTTCCATGGTGCTGGATGCGTTCAACAAGCTCCTTGCGGGGGAACGAATCGAAGTCATCGACCCCGTGGGCGAGGCGTTCGACGCCGAAAAACACGAGGCCATTATGGCGGTCGATCCCGCCGAGGGCGAGGAGAGCGGCACCGTCAAGCAAGTGTATTTGAAAGGATATGAAAGAGATGGAAAGGTGCTGCGGTTTGCGCAGGTGGTGGTAACGAGATAATTTCGTTGAATTTCTTTTTTCGTCTGCCCGGTGGGCATGCTCAAAAATAAATTCAACGAGGAAATAGGCACAGACGTCCTCTTAGGTCATCCTCTCATTCGCGCGACTAGTCATTAAGCCTACGGTAGTGTGGCAAATGGGGGCGTGCAGCGGCGGGAAACCCGCCTCGCACCGCCCCGCCCGCACTATTGCCGACTAAGGGCGGCACGAGCGGCACAGCCGCGAAGTTGCTTCGCCGTGCAGTAGCTCGGCGAAGCGAAAACACCCCCACCCCCGCCCCCTGCGGGGCACCCCCTCCCAAGAGGGGGCGGGAATGAGGAAGGCTCCCGAGGCGGGGGCAATACGGTGGGCGATTGTGCACACCTCATCACCGCCTACGGCGGAGCTTCCCCTCAAGGGGAAGCCAAGATAAGGGAAAAACAATTATCATATAGAAAATAATCAAGGAGAAAAATATTATGGCAAAAGTGATCGGTATTGATTTGGGCACGACCAATTCGTGCGTCGCGGTGATGGAGGGCGGCGAGCCCGTCGTCATCGCAAATGCGGAGGGCGCAAGGACGACCCCCTCCGTCGTCGCGTTCCAGAAGGACGGCTCCCGCGTCGTCGGGCAAGTCGCAAAACGGCAGGCCGTCGCCAACCCCGATAAGACCGTCATCTCCATAAAACGCAAGATGGGGTCGGATTATAAGGTGAAGATCGACGAAAAGGCGTACTCCCCGCAGGAGATCTCCGCGATGATCCTCTCCAAATTGAAGGCGGACGCGGAGGCGTACCTCGGCGGCAAAGTGACGGACGCCGTCATCACCTGCCCCGCGTACTTCACCGACGCCCAGCGGCAGGCCACCAAGGATGCGGGCAAGATCGCGGGGCTCAATGTTCTGCGCATCATCAACGAGCCCACGGCGGCGGCGCTTTCCTACGGCCTCGACAAGGAAAAGGAAAACAGCAAAGTCATGATCTACGACCTCGGCGGCGGCACCTTCGACGTCTCCATTCTCGAGATCTCCGACGGCGTGTTTGAAGTGCTCGCCACCAACGGCAACAACATGCTCGGCGGCGACGACTTCGATAAGCGCCTCATGGACTACATGGTGGACGAATTCAAGAAATCGCACGGCGTCGACCTCTCCAAGGATAAGATGGCGATGCAACGCCTCAAAGAGGCCGCCGAAAAGGCCAAGATCGAGCTCTCGGGCATGACTTCGACCTCCATTTCCCTGCCCTTCATCTCCATGACGGACGCGGGCCCCGCGCACCTTGAGCTCGAGATCACGCGGCAGAAATTCGAGGCTCTCATCGCCGATCTCGTCGAAAAGACCGCCGAGCCCATGCGGCTCGCCATGAAGGACGCGGGACTTTCGTATAACGATATCGACAAGGTCATCTTGGTGGGCGGCTCCACCCGTGTGCCGTGCGTCGTGGAGAAGGTCAAGGCCATTACGGGCAAGGAGCCCTTCAAGGGCATCAACCCCGATGAGTGCGTCGCCATCGGCGCGGCCATCCAAGGGGGCGTTCTGACGGGCGAAGTGAAGGATGT
>CANRFK010000076.1 GCA_947629875.1 uncultured Clostridia bacterium | reverse complement strand
CGTCCGCATACCAAGTTGCCCCTCGACTGCCACCTCATGGTGCTCCACCCCGAGACGCACATCGAGGAGTTCGCGGCAGCGGGGGCGGACATCATCACCGTGCACGTCGAGGCGTGCGATCCCGCGGCGCTCTTCCCCAAAATTGCTGCGCTCGGCGTGAAGAAGGGGGCGGTCGTCAATCCCGAGACCCCCGTTGAACGGGTGTTCCCCGCCGTGGAAGCGGGCGCGGATATGATCCTCGTCATGAGTGTGCACCCCGGTTGGGGCGGACAGGCGTTTTTGCCCGAGACCCTCGAAAAACTGCATATATTGCGAGAATTTTGCGTGAAATGCGGGAAGCCCGACCTCGACATCGAGGTGGATGGCGGTATCACCGAGGCCAATGTGAAGGACGTCGTTGCGGCGGGCGCGAACGTCATTGTGGCGGGCAGTACCGTGTTCCGCGCCCCCGATATGGCGGCGACCATAAAAAGGCTGCGCGGATGAACGGCGGGAAAAATTGCGCCGTCATTCTCCTGAACGGCGAACCGTATCGCGGCGAAATTTGCACAGAGAACGCCTACGTCATCTGCTGCGACGGGGCGTATTCGTGGGCGAAGGGCAGGGTGAAGATCGACGAAAATTTGGGCGACTTCGACTCCTTGGACGAAATGCCCGTGCCCGCGCCGCGCATGACCTTTCCCGCCGAAAAGAATGAGACGGACGGTGAACTCGCCGTGGATCGGGCGCTGGAACTCGGCGCGCGGGACATCGTGTTTTACGGCGGCGGGGGCGGGCGCGAGGATCACTTTCTCGGCAATCTGCACCTCTTATACAAGGCGAAGGCGGCGGGCGTTTTATACGCCGCGCTCAAGACGAACGGCGCGGATATCGTGCTCGTCGGCGCGGGCGAACAGCGGTTTTTCTGCAAAAAGGGGCAGACCGTATCACTGTTGCCTTTCGGCGGCGACGCGCATATCATGAAGATGCGGGGGCTGAAATACGCCGCGGACGATCTGTGGCTCTTTTACGGCTCGACGCGCGGCGTCTCCAATGTCGCGCAGGGCGAAATTTCGTTTACGGTGGAAAAGGGAGATGTGCTCGTCATTTTGAACGGGGAGGGAGTATGATCATCTGTATCAAACTGCCGAGGGCGCTCGGCTGTATCGTGCGGCTGTTCTACAGGGGATGAATTACATCGATTTGCATTGCGACGCTCTCACAAAGGAGGGCGTCGCTTGTGTTACTGCGGAAAATTTGCGCGCGGGCGGGTGCGCCCTGCAATGCTTCGCCGCTTTTGTGGACGGCACGAGGGGAGAGGGATACGAACGGGCGGCGGTGCTGTGCGATAAATTTGATGAGATGTGCAAGAGGGAGGGCTTTCGGACTGCGGTGCGGGGTTCGCGCGGGGCGTTTGAAAGGGGCGTTGCCGCCATGCTCACCGTCGAGGGCGGGGAGGCCATAGGGGAAGATTTGGAGAGGCTGGACGCCCTCTTCGCCCGCGGCGTAAAGATGATGGGGCTGACGTGGAACAGGGACAACAAATTGGGCACGGCGAACGGGAGCAGGGGCGGGCTGACGGCGTTCGGGCGGGCTTGCGTGGAGCGGATGTGCGGGATGGGCATGATCCCCGACGTGGCGCACGGGAGCGACGGGCTTTTGCTCGACGTCGCAAAAATTTGCAGGGAGATGGGCGCGCTCTTTGTTGCCAGCCATGCGGGGGCGCGCGAGGTGTTTTTTCACCCCCGAAATTTGGCGGACGGGGGCATCCGCGCCGTGGCGGAGAGCGGCGGGGTCGTCGGGCTGTACTTTGTGGCAAAATTTTTGGCGGCGGACGGCAGCGCCGAGGGGCAGCGGGCGGCGATTTTGGCCCACGCGCGGCACATTTTGCGGGTGGGCGGCGAGGACGTTTTGGCGCTGGGGAGCGACTTTGACGGCGCGCCCGTGAACGCGTATGTGAAAAGCCCCGCCGACGTGCCGAGGCTGCTTTCCGATTTGGAAGGGGCGTTTGGCGCGCGCGTGGCGGAAAAAATTGCGCTTGGGAACGCAAAGAGGGCGCTGGGGGACTTTGGGAAAGATTCACTCGCCCTGCGCCCGCGGTAAAAGCCGCGGGCGCAGGGCTCGGAATGAGGAGTACGGCGAGACACCCCTTTCGGCGCGCAAGGACGCGCGCCACTTCCCCCTCGAGGGGGAAGCAAGGATAGGCAACCCCTCCCCCCTGTGTCCCCTCCCCATACAAATGGGGAAGGGGATATCGGACTTCGTTGGTCGGGATTCTTACTTCGCCTTTGGCTCGTGCCGCGCTTAGTAGACGAATGGTGCGCGCGGGACAGGATGACGCGTTGGCTCGCCCGTGGGGCAAGGGAATGCGCGCGGGGCGCTGGGATAATTTTCAAAAATACTTGTAAATTGGTTTCCGTTGTGATATACTGATTGCGTCACACAAGTTAATAAATGGCACTGCGAGAGCACAAAATAAGCTTTGTGTATCTCTTTTTCCCGCGTGCCATTTTTACCGGAAAAAACTTGTGTGACAACAATCGGAGATACCAACGCAGTGTGTCTTCGGTTGAGGGCACACTTTTTTTGTGCCGATTTTTACTGCGAAAAAATTTTTTCGGAGGTAACTTATGAAGCACAGATTGATGAGCGGACTGTTGGCGGCCTTGATGGCTGCGACGGCGGCATTCGGGTTAGCCGCCTGTGGCGGCGGGGGTGAACCCGGCGGAGGCACAAGTGGAACAGGCGGAAGCGGCGGCAGTGGCGGCGGTGGCGGCGAACTTCCGCACACCCACACATTTGCCTCAACATGGACGTCGGACGAGGAATTCCACTGGCACGACGCGACCTGCGAGCACACAAACGAAGTAAGCGGCAGAGCGGCGCATGATTACGAGAACGGCGTCTGCGGCACCTGCAACCACGCGCACGAAAATCACAACTTCGCAAACGGCGCGTGCACGGTGTGCGGCGCGCCACAGCCTATGGCCGACAGGCTTGCCTATGAGCCCGCCGAAGGGGGCGGGTACACCGTGACCGGCATCGGAGAGGCGCAGGGGACGGAGATCATCATCCCCGCGACCCACGAGGGCGAGGCCGTCGTTGCCATCGGCGATGAGGCGTTTATGGGCGAGGAGATCGAAAGCGTTGTCATTCCCGCGAGCGTCAAGAGCATCGGGCAATGTGCGTTCCAAAATTCCTCGCTCAAATCGGTGACGCTCGCGGAGGGGTTGGAGACGCTCGGCTATTGCAGTTTTTCCAAGTGCAATTCGCTCACCGAGTTCACCGTGCCCGCGAGCGTGGAGACGTGGGGGACTTATGTATTTTGGGCGTGCGAAAATCTCCAAAAGGTTACTTTTGCCGACGGGTTGAAACGAGTTGGGGAAAATGCCTTCTATCAATGCAGTCAACTTGAAAAAATTGTCGTAGAAGGCACGGATATTACGATCGCTAACCGCGCATTCTTCCGTTGCGCATCGTTATCGGATATAACCTTCGGTCCGCAAATACAGGTGGAACCGGATGCAGAATACAAAAATGTTTATGAAAGTTTTTATGGTATCGCGCCGAATGTGGAAATTCATTTTAGAGGTACGGTCGAACAGTGGTGCGAGTTGGAGGATAATGTGTTTGATAGCGGACTTATGGGGAATACGGAAAAGTATAAAATCCGTTCCTTAAAGTTTGATAATTCTGTGTCACGGACGTTATACTTCGGAGATAAAAAATTTGAGGGGGATTTTACAATTCCCAAAGATGTGGAAAGAGTGCCGCAGTACGCATTCCTCAATACGAAATCCCTCACTTCATTAACGATCCCGAAAGAGTTGCGTTGCATCGGAGAAGCGGCTTTTCGGCTGGCTTCAGCGATCGACACGCTGCCAATTCGATATGAGGGAACAATGAACGAATTTTGCAGCATGGAGCAAGCGTGGCTCTTCGGCTGCTCCAATTGGACGGAATATACCATAGGGGGTGTGAAGCTAACGGGCGTTCTTGCAATTCCGGAGGGTATAACGGCGCTACCTGCCGGAGCATTCTTTTCGATTAAAGGAATAACTTCCGTTTCTATTCCGCACAGTATGAACGCTATGGGCTTGTATTGTCTTACGGCGCTCGACATCACAGAGGTCAATTATTCCGGTACACTGTTGGAATGGAATTCTATTCAGGGTTCCAGTAGCGCAATTAACTATTGCGGCGTTTCGGACGGAAAAACGACAACGGATTTCGGCGATCCTGCAGTTGTGTATTATATCCGAACGACTACCCAGGACGTTAAATGTATTCGTGATGCGTTTCGGAATGAATAGAAACCTCTGTTCCTCACGGCGCAAGCATTTCCCCCAAGATGGGGAAGCAAGGATAGACCCACCCCCCTACCCCCCTCCCGGGAGGGGGCGAGAGAAAGGGGGGCTTCCGAAAGGGGCGGGAAAAGGGAATGTGCGCGCGGGGTGAGAGAGTAGAGGGGACGCATATTATAACAAAGCGCCGCGGCAATGTTGCCGCGGTGCTTTCACACAGAAAAATTCGCACAAAAAGGAAGAGCCGCAACCAAACGTTGCGGCTCCCGCTTCTTATAAAAGTTAAACTCTTTCTACCTTGTCGCTCTTGAGGCAACGCGCGCAGACGTAGCCCGTCGTCACCTTGCCATCCTGCTTATAGGTGACTTTCTGCACGTTCGCCGCAAACGTCCTCTTCGTCTTGCGGTGGGAGTGGCTGACGTTGTTCCCCGCCACCTGACCTTTTCCGCAGATACTGCACACTCTTGACATATCTCCACCTCCGATGGGTAATTCCGATTTTTTGTCGCGCGGCAGCAAAACCCCGCACGCCGCGCTTCCTTATGATACCATAAGAGGAGGCAAAAAAGCAATTAAATTTGCGGGAAAAATTTGAAAATTTTTTAGAAAGAGGGAAAATTTTTACAATATCGCTTGCAAAAACAGGCGCGATGGGGTAGAATAGGTATTGAGGTTCAAGGAGAGCATATGTCTGTCAGCACGAGCAACGCATACGGAAAAATTTCGATATCTGACCTTGCCATTGCCAAGGTTGCGTCGCAGGCTGCGGTGGAGAGTTACGGCATCGTGGATACCGTTTCGCACCGCTTTACGGACACGCTCGCCGAACTGCTCAAAAAGGACGCGGGAGGCAAGGGCGTTAAAATTACGACCCAAGGAAACCGGATCTTCATCGACGTTTATGTGCTCATCAAGTACGGCGTCTCCATCGAGGCGGTGGCGGAATCCCTGAAAGAGGCCGTCAAGTACAAGGTGGAAAAGTTCACGGGCATGATCGTGGACACCGTAAACGTCAACGTCATCGGTCTCAAACTGTAACTCCGTCTCCGCGTTTCAGCCATTCTTTCAGGAGATCAAAATGCAAAAAACCATAAATTGCGCCGTCTTTCGCAAAATGGTGTTGGTCGGCGCAAAAATGCTCGATAACAATCGGGCAAAAGTGGACGCCCTAAACGTGTTCCCCGTCCCCGACGGCGACACGGGCACGAATATGTCCCTCACGATGCAGTCCGCCGTCAAGGAGCTCTCGTCCGCGGCTTCCAACAGCTTCCCCGAGGTGTGCGACAGCGTCTCCAAGGGGGCGCTCCGCGGCGCAAGGGGCAATTCGGGCGTCATTCTTTCGCAAATTTTCCGCGGGATCTGCTCGGTTCTCCGCGACGGCAGAGCCGATGTGGATACCAAGGCCTTCGCAAAGGCACTGGAAGCGGGCACCAAAGTCGCCTACAACGCCGTTGCCATTCCCAAAGAGGGCACCATTCTCACCGTCGTCCGCATGATGAGCGAGTACGCGGTGAAGAATGCGGGCAAGAACAAGGACTTTGAGACCTTCCTCCCCGCCATCATCGAGGAGGGCGACAGGGCGCTCGCCAAGACCCCCGAACTTCTGCCCGTTCTGAAGAAGGCGGGCGTCGTCGATTCGGGCGGCGTGGGGCTCATGACCATCATGCGCGGCTTTTTGGCGGCGATCATGGGCGATGAGCTCGTCTCCGAAGTGCAGACGGAGGCCGCGAACAACTTACAGTCGATGGACGCCGACTTCGGCGACAACTCGGACATCATCAACATGGACCTCGGCGAGATCCAATTTGCCTACTGCACCGAGTTCTTCGTCATCAACCTGAAGAAGAGCACGACGCTCGCCGACATCGACAAACTCCGCGAAAACCTCATGGCGATAGGCGACAGCGTCATCTGCATCGGCGATCTCGAGATGATCAAGGTGCACGTGCACACCAACTGCCCCGGCGTGGCGCTCACATACGCGTTGGAGCTCGGCGAACTCGACAGACCCAAGATCGAGAACATGCTCGAGCAGAACAGGGCTCTCCGCGCCAAGCGGGAGGCCGAGAAGAAGGAGCAGGGTATGCTTGCGGTGTGCGCGGGCGAGGGGCTCTCGGATATCTTCAAGGATCTCTTCGTCGACCGCGTCATCGAGGGCGGGCAGACGATGAATCCCTCCGCCTCCGACATTGCGACCGCCGTGCAGAAGATCAACGCGGAGAATGTGTTCGTCTTCCCCAACAACAAGAACATCATTCTTGCGGCCGAACAGGCCAAGGCGCTCGTCGAGAACCGCACCATCCACGTCATTCCCACCAAGAACGTGCCGCAGGGCTTTGCGGCGGCGCTTTCGTTCTCTCCAGAGGCGAGCGCCGAGGAGAACAAGACCAACATGATCCACGCCCTCGACAATGTGAAGTCGGGGCAAGTGACGCACGCCGTGCGCACGACGAACGTCAACGGGTTCTCCATCAAGGAGGGGGACATCATCGGGCTCGACGACAAGAAGATCCTCGCCAAGAGCAATTCCATCGACGAGACGGTGTTGAAGCTCCTCGATAAACTCAAAGAGGACTACCACGAGGTCATCACCCTCTACTACGGTGAGGATGTGCAGGAGTCCGACGCGCAGGCGCTCGCCGCCAAGGTGCAGGAGGCCTTCCCCGATTGCGATGTCGACTTCCACTACGGCGGGCAGCCCGTGTACTTCTACTTGCTTTCCCT
>CANRFK010000075.1 GCA_947629875.1 uncultured Clostridia bacterium | reverse complement strand
TTTTACGCCATCGACAACCTTGCGAGCATCTCCGATGCCTCCATCCTCAACAAACTCTCCCCCTTCTTCGCCATTCTCTTTTCGGTGTTTTTGTTGAAGGAGAAGCCCACCATCCCCGAGCTCATCTTCGTGCTCGTTGCCTTTGCAGGGGCGATGTGCGTCGTCAATCCCCGTTTCGATCTCACGGTGCTGCCCGCCCTCTCGGGGCTTTTGAGCGGCGCGTGCGCGGGGCTTGCCTACACCTGCGTGCGCATTCTGGCGGTGAAGGGCGAACGCGGCATTATGACCGTCTTTCTCTTCGCCCTCTTCTCGACCGTCGTCTCTTTGCCCTTTTTCATCGCCTTTTACGAGCCCATGACGCTTCTGCAACTAATGTGGCTCCTCCTTGCGGGCGTGGCGGCGACGTGCGGGCAGTTCTTCATCACGGCGGCGTACCGCCATGCCCCCGCCAAGGAAATTGCCGTGTTCGACTACGCACAGGTACTCTTTGCGGCGGTTTTGGGCTACTTCGTGCTCTCGCAAGTGCCCACCGTATTGAGCATCGTGGGGTACGTCATCATCCTCGGGGCGGCGTTCGGCAGGTGGGGATATCAGCTGCGGCTTGCGGCGAAAGAGCGTCGCCTCCGCGGAAAAACGGCGGCTCTTCCGAAAAAAACGGAGAATGACCCCCTTTCCCGTTGCAATTTGAAATGAAATATGGTATGATTGAAAAGTAATGAACATGGATGACAAGCAAGACAACCGCATATCGGGAACCCCCGAACCCGCGGAAATGCCCGCAGAAGTCGCCGAAATTGGCGAAACTGCGCCCGTAAACGGCGAAGAGCCGCAGGATGAGCGGTCGAAAGACAAGCGCATCATGGATGACTTTGCCCGTCAGGTGGAGGAGCGCAAAAGTCAGGATACCAAGGCAAAGCGCCGTAACTGGTGGATCAAGACGGTGCTTCTCATCGTGCTCATCGGAGCCTCCATCGGCACGCTGTTCCCCATCACCAAGGGGCTCACGGGCGAAAATCCGAAGGGCTTCGTGGAAATGGTGAACGGCGCGAGCCTGCCCTATTTCTTCCTCTTGCTCGGCGCGGTGCTCGCCTATATCATCTTCGAGAGCTTCCAATACTCCTATATCCTCAAAACTTCCACGGGGAAATTCCGCATCCGTAACTCCCTGAAAACTTCCTTCCTCGGCAAGTATTACGACGGCGTGACCCCGCTCGGCACGGGCGGACAACCCTTCCAGATCTACTATCTCCACAAAAAGGATATCCCAGCGGGCATTGCGACGGCCGTCCCGCTCGTAAAATACACCTTCTCCACCTTTGCGAAGGGGGTGCTTTCCGTCATACTTTTCAGCCTTGCCTTTACCCTTCTGCCCGTAAGCGTCCAAAAGGATCCGTATTTTATCACCATCTACGTCGTGGCATGGGTCTCCATGTTCCTCAATATGCTCATCCCCGTCATCATGGTGTTCGGCTCGCTGTTCCCGCGGGCGGGGAAGAAACTCATCATCCGCATCATCAATGTGCTCGCGAAGATGCACATCGTAAAGCGCAAGTACAAGGTGACAAAGAAATACGTCACCGAGATGAGCGAATACCGCCGCGCACTCAAAGAGATCCTGAAACGCTGGTGGATCGTCATTCCGCTCTCCCTCATCTGCCTTGTGACGGCGGGGATCAACTTCTCGTTGCCCTTCTTCACCTCGCTGGCGCTCGTGAACGTCCAACCCACGGTAGAGCTCTGGCTGCAAATGCTGTGCGGCGGGCTGCTTGCATACTATTCCGCCTCCCTCGTCCCGACCCCGGGCAACAGCGGCGTGGTCGACATCACCTCCCTGTTCACCTTTGCCTCGGTGCTCGGAAGTCTCCCGGGCGGCGATCACGGCCCGATCGCCATCTGGGTCGTCATCGTGTGGCGGTTCTTCACCTACTACATCTATATCTTCTCGGGCATCGGCATCAACATCTTCGAGATCATCCGCAGTGCGGTCAGAAGGCGCCGTGCCAAGCGTGAGGCAAAATAAAACACGGGGGAACTTTTCCCCCACGGAGAGACTATGCAAAACGAACGCGGCGCGGGAAAACAGGTCGGCGCGCCGAAAGATAAAAAAAGCCTGCGCAACTTTTGGATCAAGACAATTCTGCTGCTCGCTCTCATCGCCGCATCCATCGCCATCATGTTCACGCTCGGCGAATATGTGGTAAACAGCGAGCAAAAGCAAGTCCGCTTTACGGAAATGATAAGAGGGATCAACGTTCCCCTCTTTTTTGCGTTTTTGGGGTTTATCCTCCTCTATATTCTCGTGGAGAGCATCAAGTTTTCGTATATGCTGAAATGCTACACGGGGAAATTCCGCATCCGCACCGCGGTGAAGGTGATGTTCCTCGGAAAATATTACGACGGCATGACCCCCTTTGCGAGCGGCGGACAGCCCTTCCAAATTTACTACCTCTATAAAAAGAAGGATATCCCGCGGGGCGCGGCCTCCGCCATTCCCCTCGCACGGCTGATGGTGGGGCTCTTTGTGTGGTGCCTTTTTGCCCTCGTCCTCATGAGCGTCGCGCCCGACTATCTCAAAAACATCGCCGCGGATCAGATGAAGATCGATGTATCCGTCTTCCGCATCGTGGCGTGGTTCTCCATCGCCCTCAACCTCTCCTTCCCCTTCCTCTTCGGCGTGTTGTCCTTCTTCCCCAAATTCACGATGAAGGTGACGGCCATCCTCATCTTTCTCCTCAAAAAAATGCACATCGTGAAGAAGAAGTACGCCGTCACGAAAAAGTACGTCTATGGCGTGCGGGAATACTGCACCACGATGCGCGAGATCATCCTGAAGTGGTATATCCTATTGCCGCTCCTCGGGCTCTCCATCGTGGAATCGTGCATCAACCTGTGCATTCCCTTCTTCGCCGTCTGCGCCATTGCAAACGTGCCCCCGGCTGCCGACCTGTTGCTCGAGATCGCCTGCCTCAACATCATTTCGCAGTTCACCGCCTATCTCTTCCCCACGCCGGGCAACACGATCGCGGCGGAAGGGGCGGCGTTCCTCGTCTATGCGACGCTCATGGCGCGCCCCGGAATCGGCTCCGTCATCGGCTGGGTCGTCCTCATCTGGCGGTTCTTCACCTTCTATATGTTCATCCTCTCGGGCATCGGAATCAACACCTTCGAGATCATCCGCGGCGCCGTCAGAAACAGGCGCGCGCGGAAGATGCAACAGCAGAGTTTATGAGAAAACCGCACCATGGGGTGCGGTTTTTCATTCTTTCAACGTCTCTTTGTACCTCTCGCCCCACGCCTGCATGGCGTCGAGAATGGGGCGGAGCGTCTCCCCCAGCGGAGAGAGGGAATACTCCACGCGCGGCGGCACTTCGGCGAACACCTCCCGCACGACGAGCCCGTCCTCCTCGAGGGCGCGCAGGTTGTCGGTGAGCACCTTCTTGCTGATGCCGGGCACCGACTTCAAAAAATCGGAAAACCGCCGCGTCCCGTCCATGATGAGATCGCGGAGGATGAGCAGTTTCCACTTGTTCCCGATGAGCCGCACCGTCGTGGCGACGGGGCACGCGGGCAATTCCTCAAATGTGAGCATTTCGCGCCTCCTTGTCTATTGTAACAAAAAACCGCGGCAAATGCAAGCGGCTTTTCACGGTTACTTTTTTATTATCTTGTCATCATTTTGTAAGCATCTTGCAAACGGCATGCCCGCGTGGTATAATCAAAGAAAAACGGAGGTTTTGTTATGACAAATTACACGAAAATCGGCGTCGCTTCGGGCGCACGCACCGAATTGCACGATGTGCTCGGGCTTACGGGCGCGGAAGTGAGCGTAAATGAACTGCCCGCGGGCGCAAGCGTCCCCTTTGTGCACGCGCACAAAAAGAATGAAGAAATTTACGGCATCCTCGCGGGAGGCGGCTACGCCGTTCTCGACGGCGAAAAGGTGGATTTGAAGGCGGGCGATTGGCTCCGCGTTGCCCCCGCCACCAAGCGGCAGTTCTTCGCTTCGGAGGAGGGCATCAAATACATCTGCATTCAGGTGAAGGCGGGCTCCCTCGAAGGCTACACCGCGACCGACGCCATCATCTGATGCGGGAAATTGACGCACTGCGGCGGGCGCTTCAAGAGGCCGACGCCGTCGTCATCGGCGCGGGGGCGGGGCTCTCGACGTCGGCGGGGTTTGTATACGACGGCGCGCGGTTCCGCACGCACTTTTTCGACTTCGAAGAGAAGTACGGCTTTCACGATATGTACGCGGGCGGCTTCTACCCCTACCCCACGCCCGAGGAATTTTGGGCGTATTGGTCGCGGTACATCTACCTCAACCGCTATTGCGACCCGCCCAAGCCCGTCTACCAAAGGCTCCTCTCCCTCGTGAAGGACAAGGATTACTTCGTCGTCACGACCAACGTCGACCACTGCTTTCAGAAGGCGGGGTTTGAGAAGGAGCGCCTCTTCTACACGCAGGGGGACTACGGGCTCTTTCAGTGCTCCGTCCCCTGCCACGCGGAGACGTACGACAACGAGGAGGCCGTCCTCCGCATGATGCGGGAGCAGAAGGACATGCGCGTGCCGACTGAACTCATCCCCCGCTGCCCGAAGTGCGGGGCGCCGATGGCGATGAATTTGCGTTCGGACGATACCTTCGTCGAGGATATGGGCTGGAAGCGGGCGTACCGCCGCTATCGGAATTTCCTTGCGGCGCACAGAAAGGGGCGCGTCCTCTATCTCGAACTCGGCGTGGGCGGAAATACGCCCGGCATCATCAAATATCCCTTCTGGAGATTTACGGCGGCAAACAAACACGCGACGTACGCCTGCATCAATTTGGGCGAAGCCTTCGTCCCCGAGGAGATAAAAAACCGCGCCGTTCTCATCGACGCGGACATCGGGGAAATCCTCAAAATCCTATAAACACTGTTGATTTTACGCCGCAGCGGGCTTCCGCGGCGGCGTCTCTTATAATTCCACAAGGGTGGGCGTGACCTTCCCCCTGTGCACCGCAAGGTAGCAGTAACTCGGGGACGTGTAACTGCCGAGCGCGCCGGGGTTGATACAAAGAACCCCGTCCACCTCGGCAATATCGGCGCGGTGGGTGTGCCCATAGAGGGCGACCGAACACCCCAGCTCCCCCGCGCGGGCGGCGAGCCCCCCGAGCCCCCGCTTCACGCCGTAGCGGTGCCCGTGGCAGCAGAAAATGGAGACCCCCTCCTCTTCGATGACGCACTCCTCCTGCCCGTAGGAAAAATCGCAGTTGCCCTTCATGACGTAAAATTTATTGGGATCCTGCGAGACGTACCAGCGCATGTCCGAGGAGCCGTCGCCGAGGTGCACCACAAAGCTGTTCTCGGAAAAGAGCGGCTCGAGCTTCTGCAAATTTTTGTATCTTCCGTGGCTGTCGGAGACGATGACAAACGTCTTCATAGTTTTGCCGCGAGCGCACGGAGCGCCCGCCCCCTGTGCGAGACGGCATTTTTTTCTTCCTCGCCCGCCTCGGCAAAGGAGACGCCCAAATCGTCGGAGAAAAACAGGCTGTCGTAGCCGAACCCGCCCGCGCCGCGCTCTTCGGTGAGAATTTGCCCATAAGTCTTTCCCTCGGCAGTCATTTCCTGCCCATCGGGAAAGGCGAGGCAGACGGCACAGGCGAAGTGTGCCGCGCGATTTTCCACCCCATGTAGCGATTTTAAGAGTTTTTTGCGGTTCTCGGCGGAACCGCCGCCCGAATAGCGCGCGCTGAAAACCCCGGGCGCGCCGCCGAGCGCATCCACGCACAGTCCCGAATCATCGGCGAGCGCGGGCAGCCCCGTCGCGCGGCAGACGGCCTCCGCCTTCAAGCGGGCGTTCTCCGCAAACGTTGTGCCCGTCTCCTCGACGTCATCAGAAAATCCCGCCTCCTCGGCGGACAAGATCTCGTGCCCCGTGAGAATTTCCCTGATCTCGCGGAGCTTATTTTGATTGTGCGTTGCAATGACGATTTTCATGACGATACCACTATGGATATAGCGTAATTCTCCTACCCACCCCACGGAGAGACATGAGGTGGGGGTGCTATAAATTACGGCGCGGAGCAAAACCACGCTTTTGCGGCAGCGCACTCAATTTGCCGCACGCTTGCGGCTTAATGACTTTGAGGACATCTCTATTCGTGGGCGAACCGCGGAGAGATGTACAACCTAACCCCTCGTAACTTTCTTTTGCCCTTGATATGCTGCCCGCAGGGCACAATATCGAAAAGAAAGTTACGAAACTTTATCCCAAAATGAGCACCGAAAGGCCGCAGAAAATCAATAGGGAGAGCGCGTCGACGATCGTCGTGATGAACGGCGAGGCGACGGCGGCGGGGTCGAGCTTGATCTTCTTTACGAGCATGGGAAGCATACAGCCGACGAACTTCGCCATGATGACGGTGCAGAACAGCGCGAGTGAGACGACGAGGCAGGACTTGATATCGTAGCCGTCGAAGCCGAAGAGAAGCCTGTCGATGAGCTGCAACTTGGCGAAGCACGCGACGGCGAGCGTCGCGGCGAGCAGAATGGAGACGCGAAATTCCTTCCATAGCACCCTGCCCGCGTCCTTCGTCGTCACTTCCCCCAGCGCGATCGAACGGATGACGGTGACGGACGCCTGCGAGCCCGAGTTCCCGCCCGTATCCATGAGCATGGGGACGCAGGCGAGCATCGCCGTGGGGAGCAGGGATTCAAAGTTGTTGAGGATGAGCCCCGTAAACGTCGCACTGACGAGCAGGATGAGGAGCCACGGCACGCGGTTCTTCCAGATGGAGAATACGCCCGTCTTCAAATAGGGCTTGTTCTCGTGCAAAACGCCCGCCATGGCCTCGATATCCTCGGTGTTCTCCTCTTCGATGACGTCCATTGCGTCGTCGACGGTGACGATGCCCACAAGCCGCCGCTCTTCATCCACGACGGGAATGGCGAGGAAGCCGTAATCGGAGATGGTGCGGGCGACCTCCTCCTTGTCGTCGAGGGTGTGGACGTAGATGACGTTGTCCTCCATGATGTC
>CANRFK010000074.1 GCA_947629875.1 uncultured Clostridia bacterium | reverse complement strand
CTCCGTAACGACCCTTTTCTGTTTCTTTTCCATGTTTTTACTCCGAATTTGCAAAGCGGGGCAAAGGAGACCTTTGCCCCGCTTGCCTTACAAACGTGTTCCGTGAAGGGGAACGGGTTATGCCGACACAGCGGCCTTCATTGCCGTGACCATCTCGACGACGCGATCCTGAAGATCAGACCACGACGCGTTCAAATCCAACAACTTCATCGCCTGTCCGAACGAATCTGCCTCGCTCCAATAATTGGAGGGCATGGGGACTTGGACGACGGAAGCCGTTTTGATTTGCTTCGTCATCGTGGAGATGGCGACGTTATCCTTCACATCCTGCAGGGCGGCGACCGCTTTGTTGGACGGGCCGACGCCGTTATCCTTGAAGCGCTTTTCCTGCATTGCCTCGCTCGAGAGGAAGGCGGCGAGTTTGTGCGCATCTTCGGCGTGCTTGGAATAGGCGTTTACGCCGAACAGCTTGTAGCCCGCGAAGGAAACCCAATCGTAGGTTTTGCCGTCAGCTCCCGTCCACCGGGGAAGGGTGGTTGCGGCATACTTATCTTTGAGGGCGGTCTTGATGGCGTCGCCCTTCCACGTACCGCGGACGCAGGCGCCAAACGTCCCGTTGCTCAACGCATCATCGATGACGGTATCGTTGCCGACCTTGGTGCAGGTCGCTTGAAGAACTTTTGCGAGCTGATAGCCGCCGAGCTGTCCGTAAGAATACTTCCCGCCATCGGCTTTCTGGTCGAAATCGGCTACAACAGATTTGAGCACGGAGCCCTCATAGGTGGGCGTATACGTTGCGCCTGCGCCGTAGGCGAAGGAGAGCGCATACCACGAGTTGGTGCCTTCGAAGATGAAGTCCTTGCCCGCATCGATGCACGCCTGCAACACGCCGTCGACCGTCTGGGCCTGCTCTGCGGTGACGACGGAACTATCGTAATACAGGAAGAAGCCGTTGTCCGCCGCGTAGGGATAGCCGTAGTAGTTGTCGCCGAGTTTGCCCGCTTCGACCGCAGCCGTATCGTCCGACGTATGAAGGGCGGTGACGGTGCTCGGGGCGAGCGGAGACAGCGCGCCGATGGAGTAGAGGTTGACGAGCTGGTCGTTGGCAAACGCATAGACGTCTGCGCCCGACTGCGGGTCGTTGCTCATCATGGAGTAGCCGTCGCCCTCGCTGCACACGCCGACCTCGATCTCATAGGTGATATCGGGGTTGGCCTCTTTGAACAGGGCGATCATCTGTTTGAGGGATTCCTGCTGCGCGGAAGGTCCCCACACCGTGAGCCCGGGCTTGGATTTTCCGCATGCCGCAATGCCGAGCACACCGACCGCGGCGAGCGTGCCGCAAAGTGCGATTGAAATAAATTTCTTCATAATTTTACCTCCTGATTATTCGGTGTGTTACGACGCCCTGACATACGTGACCGTTCCGGCGGTCACATCGAGGGTGACGGTGTAAGTGCCCGCTTCGGTGAGGAAGAAGTTATCGTTGCCGCCGATAGCTACTTGCCCACCGCTCAAACCGTAGGTTTTGCTCCAGTCGATCGTGGTGCCGTCGGCCTCAACATAGGCAACTTTGAAAGCAAAGATCGCGTCGCTGCCGCCTTCCGTTTTGATCCAGTCGAATACCGTAGAAGCATCGGTCACAACGATCGTTGCCGTGTAGGTATCTCCGTCGCCTTGTTCGAGTTGGACGGCAAGTGCGTTAACCTGGAAACCATTGTCTTTGTTATCACCGAATGTGCCAACGATGTAATAAGACGCGTCTTGGGCAACGACCGTGAGCGTGTTCGTAGTTTTATTGAGCGTGACAAGATAGGTACCCGCTTCGGTGATATGATAATTATCGCCGGCGTTATGATTATCGCCATTTGTATCGCCCCAACGATCCTGATTCCAATCGATCTTATCCTTCACGATGGTCGCAACTTTGATCGGGACATAGCCCGGATCTTCGGGGATCGTGTCGATGGTGATCAATCCCTTGAAAATATTGGTGCCTTCTCCCGTCTCGACCATCTTCGGGTTGACGCCGTCAACAAAGGTTGCCCAGTTGTTGTCGAAGCCGACGATCGCAAGCCCGTTATACGTATCGGCGATTTTGTCGGCACGGAGCACTTTGACCGTGGGATCGCCTTCATCCACGCCTTCGGTAACAAGGGTGAAACGATAATTGCCTGCCTGTAACACGGTGAAGTATTCCGCCGAGTATTCGAACACGCGGCTGCTTTCCATTCCCGTCATTTCCACGTTGGCGACCGTTCCGTTGGTGATGGCGAACTTGTCGCCCTCTGCAAATTCATACGTTCCGATAAATACGTTGTGAACTTTGTATTCCTCTTCCGATGCCCGCGCGAGCTCGACAAGCTTTTTGCCGGCCTTATTGTTTTCTTTGATCTCCCACTTGGAGCTATCCAACTTGTAACCGTCGTTTGCCGTTTCCTTGATCCTTGCGTAGAAGCTGGTGTCCTCGCTGATCGTACCCGTAGTGAAGTCGAAATCGGTATCCTCGTCCTCGACCTTTGTCACCCACTTATCGAATTCGTAGTAGCTCTTGATCGGCTTTTCATACGTGAAAGAAGCCGGGGTAGCGCCCTTCTTGACGACCGTCTTGCCGAGCTGCGTCACATCGTCGATATCGAACCATGTAGCGAACGCGACATCGTACTTGTCGACGACTTTCCACGTGAGGAGATTTTGCTCGAAAGCGGACTCGCTGTTGATGGTGAGGGTGAGCTCGTACTTGCCGCTCTGCCCCGCTACGACTTTGACGTTGGGAATCGCACCGCCACCGGGTACAGATTCGAAAATCTGATTGTCCTCGGCATCCTTGCCCTCGTTGTCGAGGATGTTGCCGCCCATCTGGCCTGCCCAATCCTGGTTGTGGATAATGCCGAACTCATCGCCTTCATAGAGATCCGCCGTAATGACAGCGGTGTTGCCCGTGCGGGTGAACTTCAGGGTCTCGTCGGTGTTCGTCTGATCCCAGTTGCTGATTGCAAGCGTGCCGAGGCCGCTCCCTACGAGATAGTACTGGATCGCGGTATCGTCGCTCGGGTTGCTGGGGTTGCTGGGATTACTGGGGTTTGCGGGATCGTCGGGCTTATCGCCGCAAGCCGCAAAAACTCCCATCGTCCCGACCGCCATTGCGGCAGCCAAAATCGTGGCAAGCCACTTTTTGAGTTTCATTGTTTCTTCCTCCGATAAAAAAATTTTTTTACGGGCCTTGCCCGTTCAGTCCGGTTTTATACTCTCCCCCGCCCCGCCCGAAGGCGGGTACGGGTTTGAGTTAAGGGGGCAAATAATTTCGCGGGTCTCTCCCGCTCGGTCTTATTTCGCTCTCCCCCGCCCCGCCCGAAGGCGGGTACGGGTTCGAGTCAGGGGGAACAAATAAGTGTTTTTCAGTAGTTGTTGCACAACTACTTCACAAAGGGGGCGCCCCCTTTGTGCGCGACCTCGCGACGTCGATTTTGTGAATTATTTTCTTTTTATTTTATTTTAGCACTTATTTCTATATTTGTCAACTACTTTTTCGAAAATTGTTGACTTTTTTCATTTTTTGTAAAAATTCATGTTGAATGCCTATTTTTTCACAAATACGTAGCAGCTGATGGGGTCAATGGTCTGCTGACCGCTCAAAGCATTGGCGTTCAGAGCCGTGGTTCCCGCCGTCGTGCCGTTGATGAAGAGGTCAAACGTGCCGCCCGTGGGAAGCGCTACCGTCTTTGCCGTCTCGTTGGCGTTGTAAACTACGAACAACTCTTCGCTGCCCGATTTCATCGTGAACGAGATCATCGCGCCGTTGGTCTTGAAGTTCGAGATGATGCCCTGCGCCGTTGCCGAGCGGAGCGTCGGGTGCGCCTTGCGGAAGGCGATGAGCCCCTTGTAGTACTGCATCATCTTGTACTGTTCGGAGCCCTCCTTCAAGAGGTTCCACTTGAGGTTGTTCACCTCGTCGGAGGCGTTGTAGCTGTTCTCGTTGTAGGTGCCGTCGGCGTTCTTCTTCTGGCGGAGCATCTCCTCGCCCGCCTGCATGAAGGGCACGCCGAGCGCGGTCTGGATGATTGCCGCGGACAGACGGTTGCGCGCAAGCCGCTTTTCGAGCGTCGCGTCCCCCTCTCCGTAGACGGCGCAGATGCGGTCCCAGAGGGTGTTGTTGTCGTGCGCGGAGACGTAGTTGATGACGTTGGTCGGGTTGTATGCCTCCCAAGAGACGTCGCCCGCCGTGAAGCTTGCCTTCACGCCGCCGTTCACGCCGAACATCACTTTGCCGATATTTTCCGCCTTGGCGCCCGTCGCAAAGCCCGTATCCTTGGCATCGAACACCGAGCCCTTCACACCGTCGCGGATGACATCGTTGAACATGGCGATGTTGTTCGATTGGGCGGTCGAATTCAGTGTTCTGATGTTGTTGAGAATGGCCTGATCGCTCGCGGCAAGCTGTACCGTGCCGCCCGTCCAGCCCTCGCCGTAGATGAGCGCGTTCTTGTTCTGTTTATAGACTGCGCCCGAGATCGCCTGCATGGTTTCGATATCGTGGATGCCCATGAGGTCGAAGCGGAAGCCGTCCACGTTGTATTCTTTCATCCAATGCTGGACGGACTCGACCATGAACTTTTGGAACATGAAGCGGTCGGAGGCCGTCTCGTTGCCGCAGCCCGAACCGTTGGAGGCGATGCCGTCCGATCCGAAGCGATAGTAATAGTAGGGAACGATGCGGTTGAAGTTGCTGTCGAGCCCGCTCGTGTGGTTGTAGACAACGTCCATGATGACGCCGATGCCCGCATCGTGCAGCGCCTGCACCATCGCCCTGTACTCCTTCACGCGGACAGTGCCGTCTGCGGGGTTGGTGGAGTAGCTCCCCTCGGGGACGTTGTAGTTCAGAGGATCGTAGCCCCAGTTGAAGCCGTTCTCCGCCGCCTCATCCACCGAGGCGTAGTCGAACGAGGGCAAAAGATGCACGTGCGTGATGCCGAGCTCTTTGAGATAGTCAACGCCGACGGGAACGCCGTTCTCCGTGAGCCCCGTCTCGGTGAAGGCAAGATACTTGCCCTTGTACTTGGAGCCCGAGATCTTGTTGGAGAAGTCGCGGATGTGCACTTCCCAGATCTCCGCGTCGGTGTAGTTGTTGTAGGTGTAGTTGTCCGAATTTGCGGGCTTGAAGAGCTCCGTGCTCCAGCCTTCGGGCTTGGTGGAGGCGTCGTCCATATCGAGAACCATGCCCCTCTGCCCGTTGACGCCCGCCGAGACGGCATAAGGATCGACCGCTTCGCGCGTGCCCGAGGAATTATCCACCGTATAGGTGTAGTACTTGCCCGAGAGGTTGCCCTGCGCCGTGTACTCCCACACGCCCTTTTCGCCGCGCGTGAGTTTGTACGTTCTTGCGGTGCCGTCCGTGCCGTTGTCGTAGAGATTGAGCACGACGCTCGACGAAGTGGGCGCCCAGAGGCGGAACGTCGTCGTGCTCTTGTCCGCCGCGATCTCCACGCCGAGTTTGCCGTCGTAGTTGTAATTGTTCTCGAAGTCCCTGCTCGAGAAATAGGTGAGCGGGACGACCGTGACGGCGTCGCCGAAGCCATCCACCTGCACGCTGTACGCCTTTTCGAGGGTCATTTCCTCCGCCGTCGTGACGGTGAATGTATCCTTGGTGTTCTTCGTCACGCTCGCGGGCTTCTTTTGGGTGCCGATGTAGTTGAAGAGCTTGACGTTGTCCACCGTGGGCTCGAACACATCGCTGAGCGAAACCTTGATGGTGTTCTTGTTCACCATATCCGCGAGCATAATATATTTCATGCGTTTCAAAGTTTTACCTCCGTCATCGCTGATATAGTTGTTCCCGTCGCCCGCCTTCGTGTAGATGACCGTCTCGCGCTCGGTGATGGTGATGTAGCGGTCCTTATCGGTGCCGTCCTTGGAGAAGCCCTCCCAAATGGGGCTCCCCGGTTCGCCGCCGAGACGGATGATAAACCCGACCTTCGTGATGTTGGACGGGAAGTTGATCACCATCTTTGCGCCGTACTCGCACTCGTGGAACAGCTGGCCGCCCATCCCGGCGGGAGAATTGTCCCACCACACCCAGACGTCTGCCGTGTCGTAGCCGTTGGGGTTGTTGTAGTAGATGGTGAGCTGGTTCATGCCATCTTCAAGCGGAAGCGAATACTCGTCGCCCGAACCGCCGTCGTCGGGGCCGGGCTCCTTGGGGTTGCCCCCGCAGGCGCTGAGCGTGAAGACGATCGCACACATCAGCGCAAGCAACGTGAAAAACCGTTTCTTCATAAATTTTCCCTCTCTGTTTTATTTTCGGCCGCTCTCCGCCGCCAACCCGTAAAGGGCTCTCTGAACGGCGGAGGACAGCTCTCTTCCCAAAAAACGCAGCGACCAGTTGCCCTCGGAGACGACGGACGGCAAATTCATGCGCCCCTCTTCCCCCATGAAGAGAATATCCTGCATGGGGAGAATGACGGTGTTCGCCCTGCTCGCATAGAGAAGCCGCATGATCGTGCGGCAGATTGCCTTATCCGACTTTTTCCTGACGGGCACTCCGGCGCGCACGCACTCCGTTCTGAGGTCGTCGAGCATGCGCTCGCGCTCCCTGTCCTGCATGCCGGCAATGCGCGACATGAGCGTTTCGTTATCGTGCGTGCCCGTGTAAGCAACGATGTTCGCCTTATAATTGGAGGGCTTGTGCTCGTTGTGCGGGTCGCCGTCGAAGGCATGCTGCAAAATTTTCATGCCGGGATAGCCCGTCTCCTCGACGACCGCACGCACTTCGTCGGTGACGACGCCGAGATCTTCGGCGACGATCTTGCTGCTCTCATAGCCGCGGAACACCTCCGCGCCCGGCCCCTTCTTCCATTCGCCGCAGCGCGCGTCGCTTCCATCGGCGGGGATGCAATAATAGCGGGCAAAGCCGATAAAGTGGTCGATGCGGAGAATGTCGTACAGCTTGAGCCCGTGCTCGATGCGCCGCCGCCACCATGAATATTTGTCCTCTTTCATCTTCTCCCAATCGTAGACGGGGTTCCCCCACAGCTGCCCGGTTGCGGAAAAGGCGTCGGGGGGAA
>CANRFK010000073.1 GCA_947629875.1 uncultured Clostridia bacterium | reverse complement strand
TAATGAGTTTTGGAGTGCCTCGGCGGAAACAATACGGCATCGGTTGTATTCCGCAATACGGGCTTCCCAATCTTTTTGTCTGCGGATACTCCCGCGAAGGGGAGATCCGATGGAGGTAACTGAATATGAAGAAGGACATCGCACACAGGGTCGCATTTCTCGGCGTTGCATCTGCGCTGATTTTTGTGGTTCTGACACTGGAAACGTACGTTTTCCTCGGAATTCTCGGGATCAACCCCGCGTTTCTCTCTCTTCCGCTCGCCATCGCGCTGTGCCTGTACGGGGATTGGAAAGAGGAATTTTGCGGCGGAACCATCTTCGGGGTATGCGCATTCATCATCTCGTTCATGGTGGCATATACGCCGATGTACAACCCGCTGGTCTCGATTGTTCCCCGCGTCTTGATGGGGATCGGCGCCTATTGGGTCTATCATCTCGTCTCTTGGGTCATCAACCTGATCCTGAACAAGCGGGAAGAGAAGGGGCACAAGTTGCTCTCCAAAAAGAAGAATATTTTCTGGCGGGAAACGCTCCCCGCGGCATTCGGGGGCGTATTCGGGGCGCTCATCAATACGGTTTTGGTGCTCTCTATGCTGTCGGTCTTCGGCGGGGACGCCTTCGCCGTGGCATTCAAGGTGGCGATCGCCTTCAACAGTCCCATTGAGATGGCATGCTGCGCGGTGCTCGTTCCCATCTATGTGCGCATCATGAAAATTGCATCGAGAACGCCCAATAAAGTATTGTTTTGGAACGGCGCCGCGGTAGCCCAACAAGAGCCGTCAGGCGACGGGCAACCCGAGACGGCAACGGAGAAACTTTCGTGATCATCTGCATTGACGTAGGAAACACCAACATAAAATATGCCGTCTATGACGGCGACGCGCTGAAAATTTCCTTCCGCGTGGCGACCGACCTCAAAAAGACGTCGGATGAGTACGGCGCGCAGCTCGTGGAGATGCTCTCCGTCGCCGGTATTTCGCCCAAGGAAATAGAGGGCGGGATCTTTTCATCCGTCGTGCCCTCGCTCGACTACACGGTGGAGCACATGCTGCGCGTGTACTTTTCCGTGAAGCCCTACGAGATCGCGCCGGGGCTCAAGACGGGGCTTCGGATGCGCGCCGACAACGCAAAGGAAGTGGGCGCCGACCGCATCGTGAACAACGTCGCCGCGCTGCAAAAATACGGGGCGGCAAAGCCCATCATCGTCGTCGATTTCGGCACCGCAACGACCTTCAACATTTTGAAGGACGGCGAATTTATCGGCGGGGTCATTGCGCCCGGCATCCGCGGCTCCTTGGACAGCCTCGTCTCGGGCACGGCGAAACTCCCGCGCGTGGAGATCGAAGCGCCCAAGAGCGTGATTGCAACGAGCACGGTCACCAATATGCAGGCGGGCATCGTGTTCGGCTTTGCGGGGCTCGTGGAGTACATCGTCAAAAAAATCAAGAGGGAACTCAAAACGGAGAACGTTCTCACCGTGGCGACGGGCGGGTTCTCCGAGATCATGGCGGGGGAGACGGCGTGCATCGACGTCATCGACAAGATGCTCACCCTCGACGGGCTGAAATATCTGTATCATCTCAATAAATCGGAGGAAGTGAAATGAAAAAAGTAGGCGTTGCCATCCTCGGGCTCGGTGTCGTGGGCGGCGGAACGTACAAAATTCTCACGGAGCATGCGGAATTCTTCCGCCGTACGCAAGAGGTGAACATCACCGTCGAGAGCGTCTTGGAACTCGACCGCGAGCGGGCAATTTCCCTCGGGGTGCCCGAGGAGAAGATCGCCTCCAACATTGCCGAAGTCGTGTGCAATTCCGAAGTGGATATCATCGTGGAGACCATCGGCGGGGTGGGCGCGGCGCGCGAATTTGTGCTGGACGCCCTCAACGCGGGCAAGACGGTGGTGACTTCCAACAAGGAACTCTTCTGCAAGTATTCCCATGAGCTCGAACGTGCCGCCAAGCGGCACAACGCGGGGCTGTACTTCGAGGCGAGCTGCGTGGGCGGCGTGCCCGTCATAAGAACGCTTTTAGACGGCGTGCAGTCCAACGAGATCTACTCCATGATGGGCATCATCAACGGGACGACCAACTACATTCTCACCCGCATGACGAAGAGCGGCTGTTCGTACGAGGACGCCCTGAAGGAGGCGCAGAGCCTCGGATATGCCGAGGCCGACCCCTCGGCGGACGTGGAGGGGTTCGACGCGGCGTATAAACTCTCCATTCTCTCCTCGCTCGCCTTCCACACCAAGGTGCCTTTCTCCAAAGTGTTCCGCGAGGGCATTGCGGGCGTTTCCAAGGAGGACATCGCCAACGGGCTCGCGCTCGGGTACTGCTTAAAACTCCTCGCCGTCGGCAAACAGACGCATGCGGGCATCGAAGTGAGGGTGCATCCCGCCTTCGTGAAGAAGGAGCACCCGCTCGCCGCGGTGGACGGGAGCTTCAACGCCGTGTACATCTCGGGCGACAGCGTGGGCGACGTGATGCTCTACGGCAGGGGCGCGGGGGCAATGCCCACGGGGAGCGCCATCGTGAGCGATATCATCTACGCCGCGACGCACGCCGAGAACAAGTATTCCACCTTTAAGAACAACGCCACGGCGGAGAAGGACGTGAATTTCGTCGCCGACTTCAAGAGCGCGTACTACTTCCGCCTCACCGTCACCGACCGCGCGGGTGCGCTCGCCAAGATCGCCGCGCTGTTCGCGAAGTACAATATCTCCATCGAAGAGCTCATCCAAAAGAGTTACGATGATGAGAACGCAACGCTCATCCTCGTCACGCACGAGACGCGCGAGTTCGCCGTGCGGAACGCGGTGGCGCGCATCAATGCCTCGGGGCTCGCGAAAGTGGAGTCGGTGCTCCGCGTCGCACAATAATAGGGAGCGGGGCGCTTGCGCCCCGTTTTGTTTATGAAAAAGGCGCTCATCCTCATCAATGCCTATACGCAAAACGAGCATGAACTCAACCAGCCGCGAAGGCTGAAGGGGGAGTTCGCGCGCCTCGGCGTGCAGGCGGAAATTTTGCGCAACGGCGACCCCGCATTTCTCCAAAATGAGGACATGGGGTACGATTTCTGCGTGTATCTCGATAAGGACAGGGCGGTTTCCCATCTTCTTGAACAGCGCGGGCTGCGCCTCTTCAACTCCGCCGACGCCATTGAAACGTGCGACGACAAGATGCGCACCTACCTAAAACTCCTCGGCAAATTTCCCATGCCCGAGACGGTGCCGGCGCCGCTCTGCTATACGCCCGCGGAGCCCGTCTCCGAGGGATTTTTGCGGGCAGTGGAGGGGAAGCTGGGGCTTCCTCTCGTCGTCAAGGAGAATTACGGCTCCTTGGGCGGCGGCGTGCACCTTGCCAAAACGCATGAAGAACTCAAAGCGCTCGCCGAAAATTTGAAGTTGAAGCCCATCTGTTTCCAGCGGTTTATCGCCGAGAGCGCGGGAAGGGATCTTCGGGTCATCTTGGTGGGCGGAAGGGCGGTCGCCGCCATGAAACGCACGAACGCTGTCGATTTTCGCTCCAACTTGGAGCTCGGCGGCAGGGGGGAGGCGTGCCCTGCGGACGACGCGGCCGCCCGCCTCTGCGCGGGAATTGCTGCCGAGATCGGGCTCGATTACTGCGGCGTCGATCTTCTCTTCGGCGAAGAGGGCTATCTTGTTTGCGAGGTCAACTCCAACGCCTTTTTCGGCGGCATCGAAAAGGTGACGGGCGTCAATGTCGCCCGCGCCTACGCCGAGCACATCTGCCGCGTCATGTACCGTTAAAATTGAAATCAAGATACGCTCGCCCCTTGCAGGGCTCGGTATGCGGAAAGTAAAAAACGCTGTTCGTTTTGCGAAAACGAACAGCGTATTGCGTTTTTTGGGTTTTGGTAATTATATTTCCTTGTCGCGCGGCTCCTCCGCGGGCGGGGTTTCGTCGGCGCGCTTCTCTGTTGTTTCAGCCAATTCCGCAGGCCGCTTTTCCTCGGCTTCGGTGGGCTCGATTTGAACGATAAGTTTCTTTCGCCATCGGGGGGGGGAGCATTTTCAGCAGTTTTCCGATCGGATACTCGATCGCATACGTATAGAGAAGGTCGGCGAGCGCGGAGACGATAAAAACCGCGAGGATGGCGCCCAGCCCGTAGAGGAACAGAAGCGGGCTGTTGATCATTTTCGCGCCGTGGAACCATTTTTTCCAGATGATCGCACGCATCATGGCGTGATCGTGTATAAGGTATATCCCCAACGTCGTGGAGGCGGCAAGATTGACGATGCGGTTGCAGTGCGGTTTCATGCTTCCGAAGAGTAGAAAGACGCTCACCGAGCAGAGGACGAGAGGGATCTTCTGCATGTCGAAAAAGTACCCCGCGTCGTTCCCGAAATAGTGATAGAGACCGGAAAATTTTTCCGTATGATTAAACACCATGACCCAATAGGTCACAACGAAGGCAAAGGAGAGCAGTGCGGCGATGGCATAGAGGCAGCGGCTGATTTTCGGCAGGCCGTGCAGCGAGAAATACCCCGCAGCGCAATAGAGGAAAACGAAAAACAGTAAGTCGTTATATCCGAACAAACCGCCCAATCCGTTGATTTGGGGGATAAAGAGCCACAAGACAAACATGATGCCGAGCAGTACGAGGTAGGCGGTTTTTTTCAACCGCTTCAAAGCGAGGTTGAGAAAGGGGTGGAAGAGGTACAGAGCCATGTAGACGGTCATGAACCACCATACGTTGGAAGTCAACGGGAAAAACGCTTGACGAAGGCCTTCGGGGGTGTACCCTGCCTCGCCCGATAGTACACAGGCCGCATAAATGACGAGGGAATAGACCAACATTTTGCATTCGAGGCGCAAGAAACGGGCAAAATTCAGGCAGGTGTCTTTCACAAGGAAATAGCCGCTTATCAGAATGAAGCAGTCCACGCCGAGTTTTCCGCCGAAGCGGAAAAATGCGTAAACGAGTTGATTTGCCTGCCCCGCCCCGGAGACGGACAGCCCGCTGTGCACGGCAAAATGGTGCGCGACGATCAAAAAAATGGAGATCAGGCGCAGGATCTCAAAGTTGGAATTGCGTTTACTTTTTCCCATAGAGAATGCCCGTAGGCTCTGAATGTAAATCCCGCCCGCGCAGTTGCGCGGGCGGCGTCATGTTTTTCGTCATTGGGCGATGAAGTTGACGAGCCGCCCGGGGACGACCACGCACTTTTTCACGTCCTTTCCCTCGAGGCGCGCCTGCACTTCGGGGAGGGCGCGCGCCGCCCCTTCGATCTCCTCCTTGGAGAGCCCGTTTGCGATCATCGCCTTGCAGACGATCTTGCTATTCACCTGCACGGCGTATTCCGCCTCGTCGAGCACGAGCTTTTCGGGATCCTCCTTGGGGTACGCCTGCTCCACGACGAACCCGCTGCCGCCCGTCTTTTCCCACAGTTCCTCGGCGAAGTGGGGGGCGCAGGGGGCGAGAAGGAGCAGAAGATCTTTCGCCGTCGCCTTCATGAGGCCGATATTTTTCTCGGGCGACGCCTCATACTTTGCGAGCGCGTTACAAAGCTCCATGATGCGGGCAATGGCCGTGTTGAAGGAGAAGGCGTCCATGTCCCGCGCAACGCGTTGGATGGCGAAGTTGCGGGCATAGTCGAGGCTCTTTTCCGCCGCGCCGTAATGCTCCTGTTCCTTGGGCTTCTTGTACTCGTTGATCTTGAGGATGAGCTTTTCCGCGCGCTCCATGAATTTTGCGATGGCCTTGATGCCGTCGTCGTTCCACGGCCCTCCCTCCGTATAGGAGAACCCGAACATGAGGTAGAGGCGGAAGGCATCCGAGCCGTACTGCTCAACATACTCGTCGGGGGAGACGATGTTGCCGTGAGACTTGCTCATCCGGTTGCCGTCGGGCCCCAAAATGACCCCCTGATGGACGAGCCGCTTGAAGGGTTCATCGAAGTCGAGATAGCCCATATCGCGGAGCGCCTTGGTGAAGAAGCGGGCATACAGGAGGTGCATGCAGGCGTGTTCGGCGCCGCCCACGTAGGTATCGACGGGCAGGAGCTTATCCACGGCATCGCGGGAGAAGGGCGCTTTTTCGTTGTGGGGATCGGCGTAGCGCAGGTAGTACCAGCTCGAACACACGAAGGTATCGAGGGTATCGGGATCGCGCAGCGCCTTGCCGCCGCATTTGGGGCAGGTGGTGTTCATGAATTTTTCGTGCTTGGCGAGCGGGGACTTGCCGTCGGGGCGGAATTCCACATCATACGGCAGTTTTACGGGCAGTTCCTTCTCGGGAACGGGCACCGCGCCGCACTTTTCGCAGTGCACGATGGGAATGGGCGCGCCCCAATACCGCTGGCGGGAGACGAGCCAATCGCGGAGGCGGTAGTTGACCTTTTTGCCGCCCTTGCCGAGCTTATAGATATGGGCGGAGACAGCGTCGCGCGCCTCCTGCCCGATGAGCCCGTCGAACTGTACCGAGCCCACCATGATGCCGTCCTCGCAGTAGGGCAGAACTGTTTCGCCCGAGGGGCACTCGATGACCTTTTCGATGGGAAGGTTGTACTTTGTTGCAAAGGCGAAGTCTCGCTCGTCGTGGGCGGGCACCGCCATGACGGCTCCCGTGCCGTAGGAGGCGAGCACATAGTCGGCGAGCCATACGGGAATTTTTCGCCCGTTGACGGGGTTTGTGGCATAAGAGCCCGTAAAGACGCCCGTCTTTTCGCGGTTTGCGGCGAGGCGGTCGATCTCCGTCGCCTTGGCGGCGTTTTCAATGTACGCCTCCACCTCTTCAAGATGCTCGGGCGTGGTGAGTTTGCGGGCGAGGGGATGCTCGGGCGCGAGCACCACGTAGGTGACGCCGAACACCGTATCGCAGCGCGTCGTGTACACGCGGAGGTTGTCGCCCGTGTCGGCGGTGAAATCTATCTCGCACCCCGTCGATTTGCCGATCCAATTGCGCTGCATGTTCTTGGTCTTTTCCGGCCAATCGAGGGTATCGAGCCCCGATAAAAGTTCCTCGGCGTACTCGGTAATTTTGAAGAACCACTGCGTGAGGTTTTTGCGGATGACGACGGAGCCGCACCGCTCGCACGTGCCCTCCACGACCTGCTCGTTGGCGAGCACCGTCTGGCAGGA
>CANRFK010000072.1 GCA_947629875.1 uncultured Clostridia bacterium | reverse complement strand
GTTCCAAGCCGTCGAGAACCTGAATTTGTTCCGCGCCGTATGCGCCCTCTACTTTTTCAGACATAATCTCCTCACATAATACGTTAAACTCGCGCGCGTGCGCGCGTGACAAGGTTATTATAGCATGCCGCGGGGCAAATGGCAAATATTTTGCGGAAGTTTTTTCAAAGTTTTGCCCTCAGAACATGAAAAAAGGCGCGTAAGCTCCCCTACACGCCATGTTGCCCCCATGTATGTGTGGGGAATGCGCCCTGCGTTTACAGCCGCCCTGTGCCCGATTTACGCGCCCTCTTCGGAGAAAAGTTCCACGGCGAGGGCGGCGACTTCCTCCGTCGTCTCGGCGGCAAAGAGCCGCCGCTTGCCCGCCGCCGCGCCCCGCGTGCCCTTCAGCCAGAACGCCGCCATCTTGCGGCAGAAGACGAGGGCGAACCGCTCGCCGTAGAGCTCCCTCTCCTCTTCAATAAGCCGCAGAAAGTAGGGAAGAAGGGGCGGGCGCTCCTGCCCGTTCAGGGCGCAAAACACGCGCGGATCGTACATGGCGGCGCGCGCCACCATCACGCCGTCCGCGCCCGTGCGGTCGAGCATCTTTTGCATGTCCTTCTCGTTCCACACGCCGCCGTTGGCGATGACGGGGATCTTGACCGCTGCCTTGGCGGCCGCAATTTCGGCGTAGTCGGGCGGGCCCGCGTAGACCTTTTCCCGCGTTCTGCCGTGCACCGTGACAAGGCACGCCCCCGCGCCTTCACAGCGTTTTGCAAATTCCGCCGTGCACTTGCGGGCTTCGTCCACGCCCGTGCGGAACTTCACCGAGATGCGTTTGCCGCTCTTGACGCATTCTGCGATAATTTTTTCGGCGAGGGCGGGGTTCTCCATGAGGGCGTTGCCCTCGCCGTTCTTGACGATCTTGGGCATGGGACAGCCCATGTTGAGGTCGATGAGGCCGAAGTCTGCGAGCGCCTCGCTCTCGCACGCCTCGCGCAAAATATCGGGCTCCGAGCCGAAGAGCTGCGCGGCGAGAGGACGATGAGGGGACACCCCCTTTGCCCCCTGCGGGGGCACTTCCCCCTCAAGGGGGAAGCAAGACGCGGGAGCGAGAATGCCTACCCCCCTGTCCCCCTCCGGGGAGGGGGCTGATTTATCTCCCTCCGAAGCGGGAGCCCCGTGATAGAGGAGCAGGTTTGTCTCCTCATTTCCGTAATGGAGACCCTTCGCGCTGACCATCTCTGTGAAGGTGAGCCCCGCGCCGAACTCCTCGCAAAGCTTGCGGTACGGGTAGTTGGTGTAGCCCGCCATGGGCGCCAAAAAGACGTTGTTGGGGCATACCATGCCCGCGATGTCAAGTGCGCGCGGCATCCTTCGCCCTCCTGTAATAGGCGTCTTTTTCCTCGTCCGAAAGGGCGTTCACGTCCTTGCCGTCGGCGAGCACGAGCGCCTCATAGGCGTTGTAGCGCGCGGCGCACTTTTTCACCGTGTCGAGAAGCGCCTGTTCGCAGTCGACGCCCGCCGCCCGCCCGAGTTCGACGGTGCAGAAGAGGACGTCGCCGAGCTCCTCCGAAATGTGTCCCTTATCGCCCGCGGCGAGCGCGGACTTAAATTCCGCATACTCCTCGCGGAATTTGCGTTCGAAGTTCTCAACGGTGGCCTTGTCCCAGCCCCCCTTTTCCATGCGCTTTGCGATCTTCTGCGCGCGCAGAAGGGCGGGGAAGCCCTCGGGCACGTCGTTGACGGCGTCCGAGAACGTCGTCTGGTGCTTCTCCGTCATCTTGTTCTTCTCCCACACGGAGAGCGCGCCGTCCGCCCCCTGCGCCCTGTCCTTGCCGAACACGTGCGTGTGGCGGGAGATGAGTTTTAAGCACACCTCGGAGAGGACGTCTGTCATCGTGAAGTTGCCCTTCTCCTCCTCCATGAGGGTGTGGAAAGCGGCCTGCATCAGAACGTCGCCCGCCTCCTCGCGCATCTTTTCGGGGTCGCCCTTGTCGATGGCGTCCACGAGTTCGTACGCCTCCTCGATGCAGTTGATGCGGATACTCTCATGCGTCTGCACCCGATCCCACGGGCAGCCGTCGGGGGCGCGCAGAAGGCGCAGGATGGCGAGAAAGTCGTCGAGGTCAAACCGCTTCTTTTCAAGGAGGGGCGTATCGTATACGACGAGGGCGCAAGAGGCGCCGTAACTTTTCTGCCTGTCCGCCTCGTAGAGGGGAATTTTTTTGAGCGTTTGCCCGTCTATGTAGGCGCAGGGCGCCTCGTCGCCGAATTTTTCGGCGAGCAGAAGTTTCACGTCGCCCGCAAGCTGCCTGTCCGCGATGTCGTAAATGACGAGGGGAAGCGCGAGTTTTGCGCCCTCTAATTCGTACGCCGAAACAGAAGTAAATTTGCCGAACAGCCCCGCCTTGGCCGCCGCCGACGCCGCCTTTCCGACGCCCTCGATGACAACCGTATTCTTGCCGAGAAGGGACTGCGCCGCCCGATCCTCCGTGACCGCGCCGTAGACGCAGTAGCAGACGTCCCCCTCTTTGGCGCGCCTCTTCACTTCCCGCGCGATGTTTTTCGACAGTGTATCGTAATTTCTGCTCTTTTTGTAGAGGAGATCCAGCGTTTCAAAGGCGATCCCCGCCTCCTTCAAGTCCTCTGCGGCGGGCTGAAATGCGGTGTTCAAAAGTACCGCCTTCGCCGCCTTCATCGCCTGCAATGCGCGCACCGGGAGAGCGCCGCGTTCTGTTCCGAGTCCGATGATGGTTACCATGCGTTTTCTCCTTTTTCCTTCGTGTAACAGTATAAATCAAATCGAGAGAAAAAGCAACCAGATAGCACGCATTTGCCGCAACGGCCGCCCCCGCCACGCCGAGCGGCGTGGGAATGAGCGCAAATTGCAGGGCGTGCTTGACGGCGACGGCGAGGAGCATGTTGAACGCCGCACGCCCCGCCCTCCCCATGCCCGTGAGGCACGCCGAGAGGGTATCCACCCCCGCGAGCATGGCGGCAGAGACCGACGAGAGGCGGAGAAGGCGCACAAGCGTCGCCGTGTCCGCTCTGTCCAGCGAGGGATAGAGAAAACGGGCAATGGGGCCCGCAAATGCAAAGAGCCCCACGGCGCAGGGCACGGAGATGAGGAGCGTTAAAGCGAGGGCGTACACGGCGCGCCTTCTCCCCTCCCCCTCGTCGCCGCGGGCGAAACAATAGGAGACGGCCGTGACCGTCGCCGCGACGAGCCCGTAGGTCGCCGTGGCGGGCAAGTTCACGAGCCCCGCCGTGCCGCCCGAGAGAAGCCCGTATTGCGCCACGGCGCGCGCCGTTTTTCTTGCGAGCAGGCGCACCACCACGACGCTGTCGAGCATCTGCGAGAGGGGCAAGAGCGCGGACGCCGCCATGACGGGAAGCGCGGCGAAAAGAATGCTCCCCCCCTCCACGGGGCGGGCGGCGAGAAGACGCCTGTGCGGTTCGCCGCGGTAGCGCAGGATAAGGCATAAAAGCGCGGCGACCTCGGACACGGTGACCGCCGAGAGCGCGAAAAACGCCGCGCGGGCGGGATCATCGCGGCACTGCATGACGAGGATGAGCCCCACGGAGACCTTGACGAGCTGTTCGGCCACTTCGCTCGACGCCGTGGGGAGCATGTTGTTCTTCCCCTGAAAATAGCCGCGAAAGACGGCGATGAGCGCGACGAGGAGCACCGACGGCGCAAGGGCAAAATAGCACGACGCGAGGCTCTCATCCCCCTGCAACCGCCCCATGGCGGGCGCAAGGAGAAACATGAGCGCCGTGCCCAGCGCGCCAAGCAGGGCGAAGAGTTTGAGCGCCGCCGAAACGTGCCGCCGCGCGTCGCCCCCGCGCGCCGTCTCCCGCGCCACGATGCGCGAAAACGCCGAGGGAATGCCCGCGGAGGAGAACGTTAAGAGCACGCAAAAGAGGGGGTATGCCATGGAATACAGCCCCATGCCGTACCCGCCGAGCATGGCGTTGAGCGGAAAGCGGTACAGAGCGCCCATGCCCTTTGCAAGAAACCCGCCGATCGAAATGACGGCGACGCTTTTCAAAAAGGCCTTGTGCTTCATTATGTAGGGGGCGCATTATTAGGGCGCACCCCCTCCCCTACCCGATTGCGGCGGCAGGAACCGCCGCAACCCCCGTACTTCGCCATGCGGGCTCGTGCCGCCCTTGGTCAAAATAGTGCGGGCGGGGCGCGCTTGCCTGCGCTCCTGTCTCGGCGCGCTCACAGCCCACTGGGCTGTTGAGCATGGTGCGCCGCTCCACCCCTTACGCAGGGGGAGGGCAAGCAATAAGCCCATCCCCCGCCCCTTGGGAGGGGGACGCAGGGGGAGGGGCGCTGTGCGCCGCCGAACTACTGTACGGCGGCGCTTTGGCGCGAAGCAAAACCACGCTTTTGCGGCAGCGCACTCAATTTGCCGCATACTTGCGGCTTGATGACTTTGAGAACGAACTATTCGTGGGCGAACCGTTGAGAGATGCACAAATTCAGTCCTCATGGAAAAATATTTTGCGCTCTTCCACCCCTTTCCCCCTCGCAAGCGAGGGTACTTTCCCCTCAAGGGGACAGCAAGGGCTCGGCGCAAAAGATTTTTCGTGAACTATTCAAATTGGTTGGCGATGATGTCAGCGGTAAGCCGCGCGAGTTTGACGGCGGGCGCTTCCATCATTGCGCCCTCGTCCGTGGAGAGGAGCATGACCGCGCCCAAACAGTCCCCATTTGCCACAATGGGTACGATAATTTGCGCCGTGCAGTTTAGTTCGCTCTCCGTTGCGACGGGGTAGACGTCCGCCCCCTCCTTTGCGCTCGCAAGGTAGCTGCGGCGGGACGCCATGATCTCCGTCACCTTGTCCGAGACCGTCTTCCCGACCAGTGCGCGCTTGCCCGTGCCGCTCGCCGCGAGCACCGTATCCGTATCGCAGATGGCGGCAAGATAGCCGCTCTGCTCGCTCAAAGATTTTGCCGTTCCCTCCGCGAAGCGCTCCACCGACGCAATGGGCGAATATTTTTTGAGCATCAGCTCGTCGCGATCGGTGAAAAGTTCCAAGGGATCCCCCTCGCGGATGCGCAGCGTCCGCCTGATCTCCTTGGGAATGACTACCCTGCCGAGCTCATCGATGCGCCTCACGATTCCCGTTGCCTTCATAAAAAAACCTCCGTATACTTTCAATATGCGGAGGCGGAGAAATTTTTATGTAACTTGTTCGCGGTTATTTTCGGTATTCTTCGATGAGGGCGCGGAAGGCGGGCAGGCTCCTTTGGATGACGGAACGCGCGACGCAGTAGGAGATGCGCACGTACCCCGCCACGCCGAAACTTTCGGAGGGAACGAGGAGCAGTTCGTAATTTTTCGCCCGCTCGCAGAAGGCGGCAGCGCTTTCCTCGGGCGACTTGACGAAGAGATAGAATGCTCCCTCGGGCGGGGTGCATTCGTAGCCGTACGAGGTGAGCGCGCCGTAGAGAAGGTCGCGGTTTTTCCTGTATTCGGCGATGTCCGAAGTCTGCCCCGCACACGCGGCGGCGACGCGCTGGAAGAGCACGGGCGCGCACACGAAGCCCAGACTTCTGCCCGCGCCACACACGCAATCGAACAACGTTTGCGCGTTTTCGCACGTCGGCGGGATGAAGATGTACCCGATCCTCTCGCCCGCGAGGGACAGCGATTTCGACCACGAGTAGCACACGACGGTGTTCTTGTAGAGCGCGGGCAAATACGGCGGCTCGCCCTTATACGAGAGTTCGCGGTAGGGCTCGTCGGAGAGGAGAAAGACGGGCTTTCCGTACTCCCCGCTCTTTTTTTCGAGAAGGGCGGCGAGGGCGCGCATCTCCTCCTCGGTATAGACCGCGCCCGTGGGGTTGTTGGGCGAGTTGACGATGACGGCCTTGGTGTGCGGCGTGATGGCGTTTTCCAGTGCGGCGAGGTCGGGGTGAAAGGCGGAATTTGTCTTTACGGCGACGAGCTTGCCGCCCGCGCTTTCAACAAAAATGCGGTATTCGGGGAAGAAGGGTGCGAGCACGATGAACTCGTCCCCCTCTTCGCAGAGCGCCGTGAGGGTGACGGTGAGAGAGGCCGCCGCCCCGCACGTCATGTAAATGAGGTTGGGCTCGGCGGGCGCGCCGAATTTCTTGCGGATGTATGCGGCAATGGCGGCGCGCGCCTCATACAGTCCCTGCGCCGAGGAATAGCCGTGAAGGGTCTCGGCGGGCGTCTCGCGGACAAGGCGGGCGATCGCCCCGTTCACCGCGGCGGGCGCGGGAATGTTGGGGTTGCCGAGGGAGAAATCGAACACGTTTTCCGCGCCGATCTCCATTTTCCGGCGGTTGCCGTACTCGAAGAGCTCGCGGATGGCGCTGCGCTCTTCGCCCAATATTTGCATGCGTTTGTTGAACATGGTGGCTCCTTTTTTTGCGGGTGGGAGAAAATAGAGTTACTCCTCATTCCGAGCCCCATTGCATGCTGCGCCCTTTACGGCAGGCAATGGGGCGAGAGAATCTTCCCATAAGATACGCTCGTTTGCGCGATGCGCAAACTCGGTATGAGGAAGCCCCACCCCCTACCCCCTCCCAAGAGGGGGCAAGACGATAGGTCACAAAACCTTTTTCAAAAATTCGCCCGTATAGCTCTTCTCGCACGCCGCGACCTCTTCGGGGGTGCCCGTCGTGACGATGGTGCCGCCGCCGTCGCCCCCCTCGGGGCCCAAATCGATGATGTGGTCGGCGACCTTGATGACATCGAGATTGTGCTCGATGACGAGCACGGTGTTGCCGCCGTCGCGCAGGCGCAACAGAATGTTGACGAGCTTTTCGACGTCGTAGCTCGAGAGCCCCGTCGTCGGCTCATCCAGAATATAGAACGTCTTGCCCGTCGAACGCTTGGAAAGTTCGGTGGCGAGCTTCACCCGTTGCGCCTCGCCGCCCGAGAGCGTCGTCGAGCTCTGCCCCAACTTGATGTAGCCCAGCCCCACCTCGTTGAGCGTGGAAATTTTGTTGTAGACGGAGGGAATGCTCTTGAAAAAGTCGCACGCCTCCTCCACCGTCATTTCGAGAACGTCGGAGATGGTCTTGCCCTTGTACTTGACTTCCAGCGTTTCGCGGTTATACCGTTTGCCGCCGCACACCTCGCAGGGCACGTAGATATCGGGCAAGAAGTGCATCTCGATCTTCATGATGCCGTCGCC
>CANRFK010000071.1 GCA_947629875.1 uncultured Clostridia bacterium | reverse complement strand
TGCGGCATCTCCAACGCGGAGGAAGTGGAGTACATCAAGGAGCAGGGCGCGTACGTCATCGTCACCGACCACCACGAGCTCCCCGAACGCCTCCCCGACTGCATCACAGTCAACCCCAAGTTCAAGGACGACTATCCCTACGATAATCTCTGCGGCGCGGGCGTGGCGTTCAAGCTCGCCTGTGCGTTGCTCGGCGAGGCGGCGTACGATCTTCTGGACTTCGCCGCACTCTCCACGGTGGCGGACAGCGTGCCACTTTTAGGCGAGAACCGCGATATCGTCGCCGAGGGCTTGAAACGCATCGAAACCTCACCCCGTCTTGCATTTTCCGCCCTGATGGGGGAGCGGGAAGTGAGCGCGCAGACGCTCGCATTCACCGTCGCCCCGCGCATCAACGCGGCGGGCAGAATGGGGGATGCCCGCACCGCCCTCAAAATGTTCACCATGGAGAACGAGGAGGAGATCTCCGTCCTCGCCGAAAAACTCAACCTCTATAACACCGAGCGTCAGCGCTGCTGCGATGAACTGCACGCGCAGGCGCAATCCCTCCTCCGCGAGGAGGGCGCGTTCGATAGCGTCGTCATGCTTGCGGCGGAAAAGTGGAACGCGGGCTTTGTGGGCATCGTGGCGGCGCGCGTCGCCGAGGAATACGCCCGCCCCGCCCTGCTCTTCGTGCGCCACGGCGACATGTTAAAGGGCAGCGCGCGCTCCATCGAGAACGTCAATATCTACGAGGCGCTCAAAAACTGCTCCGAATACATCGAAGAATTCGGCGGCCACTCACAGGCGGCGGGCATCAACGTGCGCGCCGACAAGTTCGAGGCGTTCAAGTCCGCCCTCAACGCATACATCGGCTCCCGCTACGCGCGGGAGGACTTCACCCCGTCCCTTCCCGTCTGCGACCTCAAGGGCGATTTTGAGAAGGTCGCGCGCGAGCTCGATATGCTCGAACCCTTCGGGGTGGGCAACAGGCGTCCGCTCTTTGCGGTGGAGGAGGGCGCGCTCGAAGCCTCCCTCCTGCGTCCGCTCTCGCCGCACGTCTCGTTTGCGGCGGACGGCATTCCGTTCATGTATTTCAACGGCGCAAGCGATCTCAAACTTTTGAAGAGCGACGTCAAAAAACAGCTCGTGTTCGAGCTCAACCTCTCCCGTTTCAAGGGCAAGGAATATCTCAAAGGGTACGTCCGCGCCGCGCTCGCCGAGGGTGAAGAGGGGGGAGAAGAAGAGGCGTTCGAGAACTTGCTCCTCGCGGCGGGCAACCGTCCCCTGAAAGCGGAGCGGGTCGCCGCGGAGGCGCTCAACGCCTTCGTGCAGGAGCGGGTCGCCGCGTGCGCCTACGGGCTCTGCGCCGTCTTTCACGACCGCGCCACTCTGGAAAAATACCCCGCCGCAAAGGGACTTCCCATCGATGTGTTCCGCCCCTCGTCGGAGAGCGCCGCAAATATTTTATTGTACGCGCCCGAGACGGGGTGCGATCTCTCGGGCTTCCGCGAGGTCGTCTACCTCGATGCGCCCCCCGCGGAGGAGGTCATCGCGGGCAAGGCGCGCGTCCTCGCCGCAAGAGAGGTGTGCGGCTACCGTGCGCTTCTCGGGCTGGATACCTCCCGCGCGGCGCTTCTAAATATCTTTTCTGCGATCCGCAATGTCTCCCTCGAGGGGGATACGTATGCGGAACTCGCCCGTTCGGCAATAAAATCAGGGCTCGAAGAGAGACAGACCATGTTCGCGCTCGCCGTGTTCGAAGAGCTCGGGCTCGTCGCGCGCGAGAACGGCAGGCTCCGCATCTTCCGCGGGGTCAGAACGGAGCTCACCCGCTCCGCATTGTACAACGCCGTCGTGCGGCTTCAAGAGGAGGAATGAGGCAGATATGGAAGCCATTCTCATGAAGATCTACGAATATTACACGGGCGACGACCGCGATATGCTCCTCCGTGCCTACGACTTTGCCGAGAACGCGCACAAGAACCAAAAGCGCGCCTCGGGGGAGCCCTACTTCATCCACCCCTGCGCCGTCGCCGAAATTCTGGTCGAGCTCGGGCTGGACGCCGAGACCATCGCGGGCGCACTCCTCCACGACGTCATCGAGGATACCCCCGCCACCGAGGAGGATATCCGCCGCGAGTTCGGCGACGAAGTTTTGTCCCTCGTCTCGGGCGTCACCAATCTCGATCGGTTCGTGTTCAAGTCGCACGAGGAAGAGGAGGCCGAGAACTTCCGCAAGATCTTCCTCGCCATGGCGAAGGATATCCGCGTCATCATCATCAAGCTCGCCGACCGCCTCCACAACATGCGGTCGCTCAATTTCCTGTCCGCCGAACGCCAACAGCGCATGGCGCGCGAGACCTTGGATATCTACGCGCCCATCGCGGGGCGGCTCGGCATCAGCCAGATCAAATGCGAGCTCGAGGATCTCTGCCTCAAATACCTTGATCCCGCGGCGTTTGAATTTCTCGTCGAGAACATCCACCAAAAGCTCGATGAGCGCATGCGGTTCGTCGATTTCGTCGTCGCGCAGATCACCGCCATCCTCACCGAGAGCAACATCTCGGGCGAGGTGTTCGGGCGCCCCAAGCACTTCTATTCCATCTATAAAAAGATGAAGGAGAAGGATAAGACGCTCGACCAAATTTACGATCTCACGGCGGTGCGCGTCATCGTGGGCACGGTGGATGAGTGCTACGAAGTCCTCGGCAAGATCCACAAGGAGTGGAAGCCCGTCCCGGGGCGCATCAAGGACTATATCGCCACGCCCAAGCCCAACATGTACCAGTCGCTGCACACGACGGTCGTCACCAACTTCGGGCAGCCCTTTGAAATTCAGATCAGGACGGAGGAGATGCACCGCACGGCGGAGTACGGTATCGCGGCGCACTGGAAGTACAAGGAGCACCGCGACGAGGAGACCTCCCTCGACGTGCGCATCGCATGGATCAGGGAGATGATGGAACTGCAGGGCGGCATCCGCGATTCCAAGGAGTTCTTGAATTCCGTCAAGGAGGAGCTGTACAGCACCGAACTTTTGGTGTTCACGCCGCACAGCAAAGTCATCTCCCTCCCCGTCGGCGCAACGCCCGTCGATTTCGCCTACGCCATCCACTCCGAAGTGGGCAACAAGTGCACGGGCGCAAAGGTCAACGGCAAGATCGTCCCCCTCAACTCACAGCTGGAACTCGGCGACGTCGTCGAGATCATCACTTCGCCGTCGAGCAAGGGGCCCTCGCGCGACTGGCTGAAATTCGTCAAATCCCCGTCGGCGCGCGCCAAGATAAAGGCGTTCTACAAGAAGGCGATGAAGGAGGAGAACATCCGCCTCGGCAAGAGCCTCTTGGAGGAGGCCGCCAAGAAAAAGGGGTATACGCTCTCCGAACTTCTCACGCCCGAGAGCTTCGCCAAGGTCTCGGAAAAACTCTCCTTCGATACGCAGGATGAGATGTTCTCCGCCGTCGGCTACGGCGCCATCTCCGTCAATCAGGTCTTTTTCAAACTCGTCGACTTCTTCAAGCGCGAGTCGCCCGCCGTCGTCACCTTGCAACCCTTCAAGGAGAAGAACGCCAAGGGGGCGGTCACCATCAAGGGCATGGCGGGGCTTTTGGTCTCCTTTGCGGGCTGCTGTTCACCCGTCCCCGGCGATGACATCGTCGGCTACGTCACGCGCTGCAGGGGCATCGTCATCCACCGCAAGGACTGCCCCAACTTAAAGAACGCCGAGCCCGACAGGCTTCAACCCGCCGAATGGACGGAGCACGAGGTCGAGGCGCAGTTCAAGGCGGCCATCGTCGTGTATGCCGAGGAACAGGGCGCGGCGCTTTCCGCCATCTCCCAGTCGGTGAGCGAGATGAAACTCAACATCACGTCCATCAACGGCAGGTACGAAAAGCAGGGCGATGCCGTCGTCGAGGTCACCGTCTCCCTTCGGAGCCGCCAGCAGATCGAGGGGCTCATCGGCAAAATTTCCGCCCAGCCCAAGATCCTCGCCGTCCGCCGTTTGAGCAACTGATTTTTTCTCTCTGCCCGTATTGTAAATTGTCATGTCGACCAAACGTAGCGCGTGGAGACATCTCACCAAATCCCCAACCCATGACCATCTATAAAATTCTCCCCATCGGCTTTGCCGCAAACACATACCTCGTCACCGCGGACGGAAAGACGGCCGTCGCCATCGACCCCGCCCGTCCCCGCGTCATCGAAGAGGCAAAAAAGAGGGGACTGAAAATCGAATACGCCCTTCTCACGCACGGCCACTTCGACCACATCGGCGGGTGCGCCGCCCTGCAACGTGCGGGCGCAAAGGTGGGGTGCCTCGAAGAGGAGCGCGAGACGGTGCTCCATCACAATCTGGGGCGGAAATTCCATACGCCCGTCCCGCCCTTCAACATTGACTTCACCTTCAAAAACGGGCAAACATTGTCGATTTCGGGCATCACGTTCCATGTCATCGCCACCCCCGGGCACACCGCGGGCAGCTGTACCTTCCAAACGGAGAATGTCCTCTTCACGGGCGATACGCTCTTTCGCGGCGACTGCGGCAGAACCGATCTTCCCACGGGGAGCGGGGCGCAAATGCGCGAAAGCCTCAAAACGCTGTTTGATTTGGAGGGAGACTACGTCGTGTATGCGGGGCACGGCGAAGATACCACATTGGAACAGGAGAGGGGGCCATGGTAACTTCCGCATGCAAATGGTTGGAGCCCGAACTCATGGATGTCGTCCGCCTCTTCGAGGGCGCGGAGGAGCTGGAAATTTCCCACGATTTCGATGTCGTCGGCGCGTGCTACGAGAATAAATTCCGCCTCGGCGTGTACGAGTACGGCTACCGCGATTTCGATCTCGCAACGAGCCCGCTCGAACAAAAGAGCCTCATCAAGCGCTACGCCAAACTCTCGCTCTACAAATTGCTCTCGGAGACCTTTCATAAAACGCTGCCGTGGGGGTCGCTCACGGGCATCCGCCCCACGCGCCTTGCCTATAAGGAGATCGGAAAATCGGGAGATTTCGCACCCCGGTTCCGCGATTTGGGCGTCTCCGAGGAGAACATTGCCCTCGTAAAACGCGTTCTGGAAGGGCAGAAGGGCGTCTACGAACGCAAGCAAGGCAACTGCGATCTCTTTGTCTCGTTGCCGTTTTGCCCCACCAAGTGCGCGTATTGCTCCTTTATCACCGCGCCCATCGCGGCGACGAAAAAATTCATGCCCGCCTACCTCGAAGCCCTCGAAAGAGAACTCGAGGCCGCCGCGCCGCTCATTCAAAACTTGCGCTCCGTCTACATCGGCGGCGGCACGCCGTTTGTTTTGGAACCCGAGGAATTGGAGCGCGTTTTGGCGCTCGTTGCGCCCCTCCGCAAAAACAACTGCGAGTACACGGTGGAAGCGGGCAGGCCCGATACCTTCACCGAGGAAAAATTGGAGCTCTGCAAGAAGTATGGCGTCACGCGCATCTGCATCAACGCGCAGAGTTTTTCGGATAAAACGCTGGAAAAAATCGGCCGCAAGCACACCGCCGAAGATCTGTACCGCGCCTTTGCAATGGCGAAGCCGTTTTCCTTCGACGTCAACTGCGACCTCATCGCGGGGCTCACCGATGAGAGCCTTCAAGAATTTGAAAAAAGCGTCGACGCGGCAATTTCGCTCGCGCCCGAAAATATCACCGTGCACACGCTGTGCCTCAAAAAGGGCGCGCGCCTCAAAGAGGAGACGGCAAGATTGCAGGACGGGCTTCTCGCCGAAATGATCGCCTATTCGCGCGAAAAATTGACCGCCGCGGGCTATGAACCGTATTATCTGTACCGCCAAAAATACATGGCGGGCGCGCACGAAAACGTCGGCTGGACGAAGCCGAACAAGGCGTGCGTGTACAATGTGGACGTCATGGAAGAAATTGCAGACAACCTCGCCGTGGGCGCAAATGCGATCTCCAAAAAATTATTTGAGCAAGAGGAGCGCATCGAGCGCTACGGCAGCCCCAAAGATCTCCCGACCTATCTTCAAAAAATCGAAAAAATCATCGAAGAAAAGAACAAACTTTTCGCTCAATAATATAAAATATTTTCCATTTAAGCCCCCTGTTGCGCTGCGCGCTGCCGCCGCCCTTGCGGCTGCCGCGCTTAGCGCAACAGGGGGCTTTTTTTCAACCGCCGCGCGCATTTGCGCTCTTTTTTCTCTTCACAATGTAATGGTACCACGAAATTTTTCCGCGAAAGGGGATATGTGACAAACTTTTTTGAAAAAAGTTGGAAAATTTTTTTGGGGGGGATATGCACGCGCCGCCGCGGCTCAAAGAGCCGCGGCGGCGCAATCCTTTTTTGGCAAAATTGTTGTATTTCGCGCGCGGGTGTGGTATAATATGCTTGCGACATAATCGAATATTTTTGCGATACGGTTACAACCTGGCAAGGGTGTATCCTTTTCTGCCGTATCGCAGTTTCGATTGTGTCGCAACAATGCGGGATACTCTCTGCGGGCGTTCCGTATTGGAGCGTCCTTATTTTTTGCCCGCGGGAAAGGAGAAACCTATGAGAAAGAAACTTTTGACGGTGCTTTTTGCAATCATTGCGGCTCTGTGCCTGTGCTTCGGCCTTGCGGCGTGCGGGGAAGGGGCTCCGAAAACGCCTTCCGACACCACGCAGACGGAAACGGGCGGCGGGAATAACACGCCTTCGGATCATGTTCATGCCTACGGGAATTGGCAAATTATTGTGCCCGCCACGCATACGACGACGGGCACACGGCGCAAATATTGTTCGTGCGGCGACCATATTGATGAGACCATTCCCAAGACGACGGAGCACACCTTTTTGCCCTATTCCCACACGGACGCAACTTGCACGGCGGCGGGGGAAGACGTTTTGCGGTGCGAATGCGGGGAAGAACAGCACACGACCATTCCCGCCGAGGGACATACATACGAGAAGGGCGTTTGCTCGGTCTGCGGAAGCGTGGAGGGGCTTATCGCATTCCGCACGTTGGAAGTGAGCGACGACGATACCGTCTACGGCAAAGTTTCCAACCAAACCGAGACCTTCTCCTTCATTCAAGAAGTCATTGCCGCGGACGGCGTCACCTTCACCGTGAGTTACGACCTCGGGGGCACAAACACCATTCCGACAAAGACGGTCTCTCTCGAAATCGGCGACAATACCTACTATGTTCTCGCCTCGCGCGGGAATTTACTTAAACTCTACACCGTTACGGTGCGCCGCCGCCCCGTGTACAACGTG
>CANRFK010000070.1 GCA_947629875.1 uncultured Clostridia bacterium | reverse complement strand
GACGCCGCGCAGGACAGGGCGGAGGAAGTGAAGGCGGCCATCCAAAAGGCCGCGGGGCGCAAGGAGGACTACGGCGCACAGCTTACCGCCTGCCTCGAAGAGAAGCGCGCGTGTGAGGCCTTCCTCGACGAAAAGGACAAGGAGGAGGAACGCCTCGCGGGGCAGGTCTCCGAGCTCGTCGATTCCGAGCGCGCCGTCTCGCAGCAACTCGTGGATTGCACGACTTCCATCGCCAACCTCAACAACAATCTCGAAATGTACCGCGGCCTCAAAAACCGCTTCGACGGATACCGCGATTCGGTGCGGCGGCTGCAACTCACGGCAAAGGAGAACGCGGAACTCGGCAAGCGCATCAAGGGCGCCATTGCGGACATCGTCTCCACCGATAAGAAGTACGAAGTCGCCATCGAAACGGCGTTCGGCGCGGCGATGCAGAACCTCGTCACCGCCACGGCGGACGACGCCCGCTTCCTCATCGAATATCTCAAAAAGACGGGCGGCGGCGTGGTGACCTTTTTGCCTGTGGAGGCCATGCGCCCGCGCGGAAATACGCGCGAAGTGACCCTCGCCCTCCGCGAAAACGGCGCACTGGGGCTCGCCGAAGAGCTTGTAAAATACAATCCCTACTACGAAAATATCATCCGCAACCTGCTCGGGAACACCCTCATCTGCGATACCATCGCAAGCGCGACGAATATCGCCAAAAAGTACCCCCGTGCCTTCAAGATCGTCACCCTCGACGGCGACACCATCGCAACGTCGGGCGCCATGACGGGCGGCTCGCGGCGGCGCGAGAGCGGCAACCTTCTCGCGGGCGAGCGGCAAATAAAGGAGTGCGAAGAGCTCATCGCCAAGAAGACGGCGACCGCCGAAAAACTGCGCGCCGCCCTCGATGAGTGCGGAAGATCGCTCGATGAGGCGCGGCGGGAACAGGAAGAGTTCCGCGTCAAGGTACAGGAGGAGACGGCGCACTTTGCCGCGCTCTCCCAGCGCGAACTCGCCATCCGCTCCTTCCTCGAGGAGGCCGAGCGCGACGAGCGCGAATACGGCGCCCTCCTCGAACAGCTCACCGCGAAGGTGGATAGCCTCGAGAGCGAAGTGCAGCTCTCCGCCGAGAACGAGGATCTTTTATCCCGCATCCGCACGGAAGCGAAGGCGGAGGCCTCTGCCCGTGCACAGGAGGGGAGTGAACTCCGCGCCGCGCGGGATTCCCTCGCCGAAAAATTGCACTCCCTGCAAGTGGAGAGCGCCTCCCTCGAGAGCGCCCGCTCCGCCGAAGAGGAGAGTGTGAAGCGGCTCAAAGAGGAGAAGGAACTGCTCGTGCGCAAGGTGGAGGAGACGCGCAGCGATATCTCCCGCAAGGAGGGTATCATCGAACAGTTAAAGCGCGAAGAGGAGCGCGTCGCCCTCACCGAGGAGGAACAGCACACCGTCTCGGTGCTCCGCGAGAAGCTCGCCGCCGAGGAGGCCGAGAAGCGGGAGGCGTATGAAGGGCAGCTCAAATTTGCCGAGGAAAAGCGCGGGCTTCTCACCCGCCAGATGGCGCTCGCCGAGGAAAAACACGCCTGCGAGCTGGAAATTTCCAAGGCGGAAGTCAGCCTCGAAAACATGAAACAGCGCATCGACGAGGCATACGGTCTCACCTACGAGAGTGCGCAGGCGCTGCGCGACCCCGATTACGATATCGGGCAGGCGAGCACCAACATCAACAGCCTGCGGCACAAGATCGCCGCGCTCGGGCCGGTCAACTTCAACGCCGAGGCCGATTACAACGATCTTCTCACCCGCTACACCGAGATGCAGACGCAGAAGGACGACCTCGACAAGGGAATTGTCGATTTGACGGGCGTTCTCAACCAACTCCGCGACGAGATGCAGAAGCAGTTCGATGCGGGCTTCAACGAAATCAACAAGAACTTCACGCAGATCTTCAAGGAACTGTTCGGCGGCGGCAGGGCGGAGATGCAACTCGACTACACCGACTGCGAGGATCCCTTGGAGGCCGGCGTGGAGATCATCGCCTGTCCGCCCGGCAAGAAACTCACCAAAATTTCGCTGCTCTCGGGCGGCGAGCGGGCATTTACCGCCATCGCAATTCTGTTCGCCATTCTGAAATCCCGCCCCATGCCGTTCTGTATCCTCGATGAGATCGAGGCCGCGCTCGACGAGGCCAACGTCGACCGCTTCGCCAAATATCTGAAGAAATTCTCCAAGGATACGCAGTTCATCGTCATCACCCACAGGAAGCCCACCATGCAGGAGGCCGATACCCTCTTCGGCGTGACGATGGAGGAAAAGGGCGTTTCGAAGATCGTCTCCGTCAAACTCTCCGAAGTGGAGAGCCGACTGGGCGGAGACACCGTGATGTAAGAGTTTCGTTGAATTTCTTTTTTCGTCTACGCCCTTGGGGGGCGTATGCTCAAAAATAAATTCAACGAGGAAATAGGCGTTTGCGTCCTCTCAGGTCAACCTCTCATGCGCTCGACCTGTCATTAAGCCGCAAGTATGCGGCAAATTGGGTGCGCTGCCGCAAAAGCGTGGTTTTGCTCCGCGCCGTAATTTACAGTACCTCCCCCCAGCCCCTCCACGGGAGGGGGGTAGAGGGGTGGGGCATCCCCTCAAAAATTCAAAAACAGGCAAACACTATGAGTTTTTTCGGTAAAATCAGAGACGCGCTCAAAAAAACGAAGGACAGTTTGGCGCAAAAAATGCGCCGCCTCTTCCTCAAAAACAAGCTCGGGAATGAGTTCTACGATGAGCTCGAGGAGATCCTTATCTCCGCCGATGTCGGCGTAAATACCGCCGAGGAAGTCGTCGAGGAAGTCAAGGAAGAGGCCATCGGCAACAAAATCAAGGATGAAAAGTTCGTCACCGACCTTCTCAAGGATATCCTCGAGAGCATTCTCGACGAGACCCCCGTGCCCGAGATCAAGTACCCCTGCGTGATGATGTTTGTGGGTGTCAACGGCGTGGGCAAGACGACGACCATCGGCAAGATCGCAAATTGGTTCGTGCGGCAGAAGAAGAGCGTTACCATCGCCGCCGCCGATACCTTCCGCGCCGCCGCCATCGATCAGGTGGCAGTCTGGGCGGACAGGGCGAAGGTGCGCATCGTCAAGCACGAGGAGGGGAGCGATCCCTCCGCCGTCGTGTTTGACGCCGTCTCCTCGGCGAAGGCGCGGGGCACCGACGTGCTGCTCATCGACACGGCGGGCAGGCTTCACGTCAAGGAAAACCTCATGAACGAGCTCAAAAAGATGGACCGCGTCGTCGAACGGGAGTTCCCCGAGGCGAATTTTTACAAATTTTTGGTGCTCGACGCCACCACGGGGCAGAACGCCTATGCGCAGGCCAAGGTGTTCAAGGAGGCGGTCTCTTTGGACGGCATCGTGCTGACGAAATTGGACGGCACCGCCAAGGGCGGCTTTGTGTTTTCGCTGTGCGGCGAACTCCACGTGCCCGTCGTCTTTGCGGGCGTCGGCGAGAAGATCGACGATATTGAATTATTTGACGCCGAGCAATTTGTCGAAGGCTTCATATAAGGTTTCGCAAATTTCTTTTTTTACAGTGCCCTGCGGGCGGCATACTGCGGGCAAAGAAATTATGCGCCCCGCCCTTCGATGACAAAAATGGAGATAGTATGTTGCGGATTTTTTTGATCAACATTGTGCGTAGCATTCTCTTTTGTGCGCTCGCCTTTGTCGTTTCGGGCGCACTCGATATCGGCATAGCTTATTTGGTCAAGCTGATTTTCCATGTCCCGCTTCCCTTTTGGGCGTGCGTTGTCGCCGCATGCCTATTCTCCATCGCCGTCTTTTCCCTCCTCATGAAGTGGGGAGAGGATACGCCCGCCATTCTGCCCGATCTGTATGAGGAGCGCGGAAGCAGATGGTTGGAGCGCGCCGCCCGCGGCAAGCATGTAAAATTTATCGTGGTCTGGTTCAGCCTCCTCATCCACCTCGCGGTGGGCGGCGTTGCGGTATGGCTGTATGTTCAATTCGGAGAGGGGCTTGCGGGGCTCTTTGTCGATCCGCCCGCGCCCTATCTTCACAAGGGAATGTACCTCGCCGCAGCGCTCGCAAGCGTGGCGGTCGTGCAGACGGGGTACTTCTTCTGCTATTGGTTCCACTACAAAAAGATGCGCTGCCCCCGGTGCAAGAATGTGCACTGCTTCGTCTATGCGGGCGAAAAGGACGTGAAAGAAGATGTCACCTATGAATTCGAGCCCGATGAAAACAGCTCCGAAAGGGTATCGTTCGAGCTCGACGGAGTTCGCTACGAGGCCACGGGACACAAATGGAATAAGCGGGAAAAGGTCAGCAGGCAGATAAGCTATGCCCGCAGATGTGTGATCTGCGGCAAGAAGTCGTATGATTACCGCTACCAATTCGAAACGGGCGGCTGGGAAAAGGAAAAGAAAGATCAAGACTGACTGCGAAACCGGCAAATAATTTTACCCGTCAAGGAAGCGCTTGGCGGGCGATTTTTTGCTCGGCGCAATCTTTGAGAAATTTACATAAGAACCACAGATCGGCGGCGCAATACGACGCCCGTTCCTCATACCGACGCCCCGCAGGGGCGGAGCGTATCTTTTGCGCACTCGCTCCGCTCTCTTGTTATATACTTCATTTCCGATAAAAAATCCGCTCCCCGTTTTGCAAAAGCGCAAAACGGGGGCGGCTTTTCCTGTTTTTTATCGTTCCCGTCCGAGCAGAAAATCGACGGAACACCCCAAATATTCGGCAAGCCGCACAAGGCTTTCCACGGTGGGCTCGGCCCGTCCCGTCAGCCAACCGTAAACCACGGAGCCCGAAATTTCCGCCTCCTTTTCCAGACGGTATTGGGAAACGGAAAAGAGGCCGAGCACCTCGCGCAGGCGTTGGCCGAAGGGGAGAATTGGTTGCAACTCGTATTCCGCGGGCAATTCGGTGAGACCGAGCAGGTAATCGGTGGAACAGGCAAAGCGTTCGGCAAGCAAAACGAGGGAGCGGGTAGAGGGCAAAAAGGAGCCGCGCAACCACTCAAACATGGTGGAGCGCGCCACGTTCAGCTGTTTTGCGAGGCGGGCGGGGTTCTCCTCGCCGAGGCATTCGTGGAGCCGTTCGGCAAATTTCGACAAAATAACCATAAAATAGACCCTTTTCTACAAATTATTATCATCGGTTTGTCAATCAGGCACTTGATTGTTCGACGGAAAGATGATATAATGGTGTTACACAAAGGGTGCGCACACTTGTGAATAAAAATTCGAGGTACAAACATGAAAAACAGGGAAACGAAAAGGGCATGGGAAGAAGCGGCCCTCTCCGCCGCGACCCGCGAAGGCAAAATCGAAGCGGGGCAAGTTTTAGAGGAACTCGCTCCGCTTCTGACCGATTATTTTGTTTTGAGATCGTTGCGGCAAACGGAAAAGGGAATCGAAATGGCGTTCTACAACGGCCAGACCGCAACCCTTTCCCTCAAAATAACGTAAGTCCCGAAAAAATTTCCGCCCGTCAAGCAAAAGAGCAGGGAAAAATCCCCGCTCTTTTTTCGTGCTCCGGGATTGTTTGGCGACGGCCGGGTTTCACGTATAATAGATATTTGAAATATACATGTTTTTGCAAGGTTTTCCGAAAAAAATTCGGCTTGACATTGCCGCCCAAACTGTGCTATACTGAATATGCCAAACAATCATGAGCCCATGTCGGGAGCGCGGGCTTTTTATTTGCATGACACATACTACCCTTGTGCGAATTTGGCAGGACTGCAAATTCCAATGACGAGGGTAGGATGATATTCCGTGCTTCATCATGATTGTTTGGCGACGATCGGAGTTTGCGTTTTGTAGCGCGTCGGCTTCGGTCGGCGCACTTTTTTACTTTGGAGGAGGAAAACATGTTCAGAGAGTACCAAGACGCCCGCATTAAGGAAAATCTAAAATTCGTGAAAGTATTGTCTTTGATTGCGCTTGTACTATGGGGCATTTGCACGATAGGATATCTTGTTGGGAAATGGTATCCGTTTGAATTGATGAAAACGGAGCCGCAAAAAATTTCATCTTCCTATATGCATTTATTTTGGGGAGGAAAAGATATTTGGGAAAGGATCCTGGATAAAGGAAGAGTGGTGGAATATGGACCGGGCATGGTGATGGAATTTAAATCAACTTATGACCTTTGGTCGGAAGAGATCATGTTGGATGTTTTCTTGTGTTTGATTTATTTCTCTTTCGCATTATCTTTTTATTTATTTTCAAAAAGAAATAAGCGGAATGTGGTTTCATCGGAAAAGCAGGATGATGACGAGGAGACAAACGATTATGCGCACGAACCGAAATGGTTGACTACTACAAAAAATAAAATAACACAACAAAAGCAAAAATGGACAGAAATATTTTCCGAAGAATCAAAATACAACAATGATTTTCTAAACAGTTTGTTTATAACCATCATGTGCTCAATTCCCGTTGCCGTGGGCGCAATGTTGATTCTCTCGGTCATCATCGCGTCCATCGCGGGGACGATAGGAAACATTGCTGGGGGTATATCGATTGTCGCCTTTCACCTCGGCGTCATGTTTCTCCCGCACTTTTTCTTAATTGTTTCGAGCGCGCTATTTATTCAAAACTGCGTTCTCATCAAGCGGGAATGGAAAACAAACCCGCCCCAATTTTTGCTCGAAGAACAACAACAAGCGGCAGAGGAACAGCGGAAGGCCGAAGAACAAGCCCAAAAGCAAAAGACCGAACAGGACACCGCCACTTGCAAGGAATTGCTTGATCAATGCGGTATGCAGTTTTTCATCGAGTACTACCCGCAACTCAAGCGGCTCCCCATTCCCGATATTACCGTGTCCGACCACTACTTCCCCGAGCGGCAGGTGCGCCTCACTGCCGCGAAAAAAATTGTCGATTTGGGGCTGACAGAGTGCGCATTGCACTACATCATCGAGACCTTCGGCGACATTTTCCCGGAAGAAACCATCGAGCAGGCAAAAACCTTATTGGTCGAAATGGAAAAATAAAAAAGGAGAAATAAAATGAAAACAATCAAAGCGGGCGAAACCATTTACGCCAAAACAAATGCGGAACTCTTGAACAAACTCCTCGGCACCCATTATAAGGTATGGATGAAATCTTACATACCGTTGGGCGTCGGAGAAATGCTCTGGATGCCGAGATTGGACGGCGTCGTCCGCGCGGGCTGGAGAAATACGATGCAAAACGGCAAAATAATCGAAGAATATGTGGGCGGGCGGCCC
>CANRFK010000069.1 GCA_947629875.1 uncultured Clostridia bacterium | reverse complement strand
GCAAACGCCAGCATCACCGCCTGCGCGCAGTTGTAGCCCTGTTTGAAATTTTCCCTCGCCCGCTCCGCTCTCGTCATGTCAGACCTCATACCATTCGCCCTCTTCGGGCACGAACCCCTCCGCCCCCTCGGCCTTCACGGCGGCTTCGAACCGCCCCGTGTTCTCGCGGTGCGTGAGGGGCGGAAACGCGTCGTCGAAGTGGTCGAGCATGACCTTTTTCGGCTTCATGACGCGCAAAAACTTCCGCATATATTTATCCATCCGCGACCTTCCCTGATAGGGAAAGACGAGAAGATCGGCGCCCTCGGGGTAGGCGACGCCCTCCTCCATGCCCGCAGAGCCGAGCGCCAGCACCGTCTTTTCGCCGTCGGAGATCTCCAATGCGTAGATGTCGCCGTCGAGGCGGAACTTCAACGCACGGTGCAAAAAGGCGCAGGTTCCGAAGAAGTGCCCCCACGCGCGCGGCGAGAACACAACGCGCAGGACGGTCGCAAAGTCGAACTTGCAGTGGCGGCTCCGATAGGTGCGCACGGTGAAATTGCCCACGCGGTGCATCTCCCCCGGGCCGAGCGGGAACATGCGCGAGACATCCATTTTGTTCTTTTTCGCACCCCGTATGCCATTTTCCGAGACGAAAACCCGCTCCACGCCGCGCTCCGTCCATGCGTTTACGTCCGCAAAGTGGTCGAGATGCGGGTGGGTGATAAAGATGGCCTGCACGTCCGCCGTCTCGTCTGGCGAAATGGGCGCAAGTTTTTTGTTTCGCCCCCGAAGATAGGGGTCGAGGAGGATGCGCGTTGAGCCGCTCTCGAGAAGCAACGTCGCCGTCCCGATCCATTTGATCCTCATTTGTTCCCCCCAAGCCGTTTTATCCTCATTTCTTCCCCGTGAGCCCCTCGTCCTTCCTTTGTTTCCCGTAAGCCTTCGCCTTTTTTGTTTACCGTGATACAATTATATCACGCCCCACGGAAAAATACAACCCCCGCGCAAAATTTATATCGCGTCCCCTCCCTCCTCTCATTTTTCCTTTGACAGCCGCCCGCCGTTGTGCTATAATTTCAGCGGAAAAAATCCGACAAAAACCGACGAAAAATGCAAAAACGGCGAAAAAGGAGCGAAAGCCATGAAAGAGCGGCAAGCGAAGCAAAAGAAAAACAGCCCGCGGGCGATCATTTTGGATCTTCTCAAAAAGATCATCGACGGCTTCCTCGCGGGTGCGCTCATCTCCATTGGCGGGGCGGTGTACCTCGCGTGCAGCAGCGAGATGCCCCCCATCGGCAAATACGTGGGCGCGGTGTTCTTCTGCACGGCGCTGCTGTGCATCTGCATCAAGGGCTTCTCCCTGTATACGGGCAAGATCGGCTACGTGCTCGAAAAGCACTCCAAAGAGGACATCTCCGTCATGCTGTTGGGGCTACTCGGGAATTTCATCGGCACCGTGGCGTGCGGGTATCTCATTGCCGCCGCCATCCCCTCGTTGAAGGAAGCGGCGTTTGCGCTCTGTGACGGCAAATTGCAGTCGCAGGAATGGTGGCAGACGCTCGTCAGGGCGTTCTTCTGCGGCATTCTCGTCTTTCTCGCCGTGGATATCTACCGCAACCACAAGACGCCGCTCGGCGTGGTGTTCTGCATCCCCGCCTTCATTCTGAGCGGCTACGAGCACTCCATCGCCGATATGTTCTACTTCGCGGCCTCGGGCATCGCCTCGGCGGAAGCCCTGCTCTTTATCTGGCTCGTCATTTTGGGGAACTCCCTCGGCGGCCTCATGATCCCCGCCCTCAAACTTATCGGCGCGAAGAAGCCCGCCTCAACGCAGGAGCCCGCCGTGCAGGAGCCCGCCGCGCAGAAAGTCGCCCCCGCCGAACCCCTCGCTTCTCCTCATACCGAACCCCCGAAGGGGGTGAGTGTATCTTCCCCCGACGACACCACCCCCGCCGAATAACCCCCCAATACACCGCGGCGCGGACGAATGTCCGCGCCGCTCTTTTAGCATTTACTTTGCATTTCATTAAATTTCAGCAAGCAGGTTTGCATAACGCCGCGCAAGCATTGCAAGACGTTCTTCCGTAATATATCCTTTCCCGATTGCAACTTTGAGATACTGCCCTTGAAACGCCTTGAATACCTCTTCTGAAACAGGCACGATCCTTGAAAAATCTTCGTATAAAAACAGACCGTATTTTTCAATATCGGCTTGCATTGCCGTGGCGTCGTATCGCATCGTCTCGGGTTCGACCTCGAAGATATTAAACATACCATCGATCCCTCCCGGCATAGAAAGCATATCGTTGACGAAATAACAGAAGTGGCCGTATGTAATAGGACTATACAAAGCAGTTTGCTCTTCTTTGATTTCGACCCCGACGAGTTGTACACGTTCATGTACAGAAACGCCATTTTCGTCAGTCGCCGTTTTTTCAAACCAATGCCCGAGATATTCCGCAGCATTTTCGTCCAAATAAACGTATTTGTTCAAGTCGTAATCCCAGAAGCCGTGTTCATAGACCACTTTCACATTTGTCCCGTCCGAGAAAGACAAATCGATGACCCGATAGGTTTTTGAGGGCTCGCTGTCTATAAACAGGATCGGAGCAACGTCAAATTCGCCTGTATACATATTCCATACGAGAAACATTTCCTCTCCCGTGAGCTGTTCCACGGGCACTTTGCTGCCGTCTGCAAGGGTGATAAGTGTCCCTTCCGCAAGACAGCCGCCCATCTTCTCGAGCTTCTCATTTTGTACATCCACACCGTATTTCTCCGACGATCCCCCAATGACAGGGCCTATCGTATCTCCGTCGCTATAATAAATAGTGGTAGAGATCATGCCCCCTGTGATTGTATTCATAAATCCCAACCCGGCAAAGCCTCCGGTATAGCCGGAATGGTTTGTGATACTTCCGCCGGATACAATACACCCATCGATAGGCGTATAATCGATGGAACCCGCAATCGCCCCCACGGTGGAACCTTCGATATCGATCTCTATGGTCGGGTTGATAATCTGCACGTTTGTCAATTCATGACATTTGTAAATCGAACCCGTAAGCGCCCCGATTGTCGCGCCGTCCGGCGGAGGCGTCATCCCTCCCTTTTCGCTTCGGATCGTGCAATCCGATAGTTTGAGATCGCAAAATCTGCTGTTTTCGCTTGCAAAGCGGAACAACCCGAAATAGTCGTCGGATAACTCATCTTGCGAGATCGTCATATTGTAGGTAATACTACGATCGTTGCCATCGAGTTTGCCCGTAAAATCATATTGGAACGGCGTCCAATCCCCCTGCAATTTGATATCGTTGAGCAGCTTAAAGCAATAATTGATCTGCTCTTCATAACCTTGATATGTAACATATACAGGACGGTGCGCATACGCTATATTTCGGAATTGCGTCTCGTTTGCGATGAGGAATGGATCGCTCTCCGTCCCGCTTCCGCCTGCAAACAGGGTGGCGACGTAATGCTTCTCCAATGTCGTACATCCGCATACGGTACATTTCTTCGCCAAATATATGTCGTTATAGATTTCACCCAAACTCACAAAGGAATGCGTATGATTTACCTGCATAGTAATTTGGTATCCCAGCCAGCTCTCGGGAACCAACATTTGAACATCTTCATCTTCCCACCCATAGTCTGTAATATAGCAAAATTCTCCCTCATACATTGCATATCCGTAGGCGACGACGACATGCGCAGAATGCTTACCAAATGGGTCAAACCCAACGATTACGGGGCGTCCTGCGTCAAGCTCGGCCTGAACTGTATCCCTGTGATATATTAGAGTGCCTTCGATCGTCCAATTTTGTTCCCGGCCATTTGCACAATCCAAAAGAAATTGATGGGCCGCAGGTATAACCTTAAATGGGGTTTGACTGACTAAACTGTCTGCTCCCCCCGCCAAGTTAAATATTTTATAAAAAACCGCATCGTTTGTCCCTATACTATTTCGGCCGAGACCCGCTCCCGCATCACTTTTAATGGTTGGATGTTCCGTCAAAACTCCATAATTATCGGATAAATATTGCGTCCCGTCACTGCCGTACTGCGGGATCAGCCGCCTGTCGGAGTAATAATTGTGATATCCCAGCAATATTTGGTGCGCTACCGTTGTACACGTCCCCAATATATGATCAACGGATGTATCATCATCATTGGTTTTAGATTTACTTATGTTTTCATGATGATACGGATTTGCTAAAAAATAATTGGCATTGCCGATATAATGAATTTGACTGAGCCCATCATCGCCTTCGGAAAGCAAACCTTTATTACTAAGCTCCTTGAACACAGCCTTCCCATCGCTTTCCGAACTCGTCTCCACGGATAAATTGCTTATATTGGATAGCTCATACTCGCAATTTTGCTCCGTGTTGTGAGCATCGTTGATCTCTGCCGCGGCCTCTGCGGTCTTGCCGATCGTGATAAAAGCAACGGCCGCACAAACGAGCAACAGGAAAAGCAATCCACCGACGATCCACTTTTTTAAGGTTTGATAATGCATATATACCCTCCTATTTTTTATTCGTTAATTTATACTAATCCCCCGATTGATTCCTCAATCACAATCCCATGCCCACAAAAAACCATATAGGTATCGTTTCGAACAGCGGTTGAAGCGTCTCGTCGCCGAAATCGGTGGAACAGGGGATCTCCCGCCCCGAAATTAGATCGATGTAATTGTCCCCTCGCTTAACTGCGGGAATCGTCCCGCCGGTGCTTCGATACCCGCTCGAATCATCGATCAGGGTGATAAAATATCTGCGCTCATTTTGGATATTCGCCACCTTGTACGGGCTGGCATAATACCCAAGGTATTCGTCCCCATCCTTGAAATAACGCCGCCCTTCGAACGTCCTTGTGATGCCGTCTCCTGCGAAATCGGGAACTACGCTGACTGCTCCCTCTTCATTCACGTACGGACGCCACATTACCATCGGGTCAAGTTCGCTCAAAGTATACATGTCGGTCCACGGGGATTCCAGCCAGCCGACGCTAACATACAAATGCCCCTGCGGTTCAAACTCCAAAAGGGCGTACCCGAACTCGTCATTTTCATTGTAGAGCGGATAGACTTCCAACCCAGTGTACCCGCTCCCCTCTTTCAGAAACCGCCGCTCGGCGCGCTTTTTGATGCGGTAGAGATGTTGCTCTTCCGTATAAAAGCGGGAGCCCATGCCCACACATAACGCGAGTGCCGCCCCGGCGAGAACGACAAACGCCAACAAGCACGCCAAAATCTTTATGATGATCCTCCTGCGCCGTATCGCGTTCATAACTTCCTCCTCGGCTCGATCGTATCACGTTGATACCCCCATCGCCCGCAGTTTGATTGTATCACGCTGATACCCCCTCCTCCTCGGCTCGATCGTATCACGTTGATACCCTCTCATCCGCGGCTTGATTGTATCACACTGTATCTTTTTTGTCAAGTTTATTATAAATTTCGTTTGAGCAACGCCACGCCCATCATGCCCGCGCCCGCACAGGTGTTTGTCCCTCCCTTCATACCGAGCCGCCCGCCAACTCTATCCTTATGAGCCGCCGCCTTCCCTCATACCGAGCCAATCGCCAACCCTCTCCTCATACACTCGCCCCTGTGCCGACCGCGCTCTGCGCGGTCGGCACAGGGGCAAGTGTATCTTACCTTCTCCTCCGAGGAGAAGGTGTCTGCCGCGAAGTGGCAGATGGATGAGGTGTGCATCATCGCCCCACCCCCGCCCCTCCTCATACCGAACCGAGAGCCCGCCGCGCAACGCGCGGCGGGCTCTCGGTGAGTGTATCTTCCCAAAAAAATTTTTGAATTTTTTCAAAAAGTTTGGCATATATCCCCGAAAAGGCGAAAATTTTGTGGTACCATAACATTGTGGAAAGAGAAAAAGGGCTTGAGCGAGCGCGCCGTGAGAAAAAAAGCGCCCCGCTGCAACGCGCGCGGCTGCCGCAAGGGCGGCGGCAGCGCGCGGCGCAGCGGGGCGCTTTTAAGTGGAAAATTTTATTTTTTTGCCCCTCAAATTTTCGTCATTTTTTGCCCGTTCAAAGCCATGAAAATCCCGCACAAATTCCCGTCAAAAAAACCTTTATTTCTCGTCGAAGCGGTGACGGACGCCAAATTTATCCTTGTATTCCACCACCATGGAAAGGCTCACGTTTTCCACGCTGCGAAAGATATTCTGCTCGATCTCGGGGTCGTCCTTCGCAAGATTTGCAATGAGTTCCTTCACCTTTTTGCGCTTGCCGTCCTCATATCTTCCGTCGGTGAATTTGCACGCGCAGCGCAAAAATTCCAACTTGTTGTAGTCGCGCCACGCGATGATATCCCTCTCGCGGATGAGGTACATGGGGCGGATGAGTTGCATCCCCTCGAAGTTCTCGCTCTTCACTTTGGGCAGCATCGTCTGCACCTGCCCGCCGTAGAGCATGCCCATCAGAATGGTCTCGATGACGTCGTCGAAGTGGTGCCCGAGCGCGATTTTGTTGCACCCGAGCTCCTTTGCCTTGGCGTAGAGATTGCCCCGCCGCATGCGCGCGCAGAGATAGCACGGCGATTTCTCCACGGGGTACACGCTTGCGAAGATGTCCGTCTCAAACACCGTAATGGGTACGCCGAGGAGCGCGGCGTTTTTTTCGATGCGGGCGCGGTTTTCCGCGCTGTACCCGGGATCCATGACGAGGAATTTCAGTTCAAAGGGAAATTTGCGGTGGCGTTGGAGTTCTTGGAAGAGCTTTGCCATGAGCATGGAATCCTTGCCGCCCGAGATGCAGACGGCGATTTTATCCTCGGGCTCCAACAATTTATAGGTGACGACGGCCTTCGTGAATTTGGAGAAGATCGCCTTATGGAATTTTTTGCGCAGGCACTCCTCCGCCTTCGCCTGAACTTCTGTTTGCTCCACGGTTTGGTTCTCCGATGTTTGCTCCATTGTTTGATTTTCCGATACCCGCTCCATAGTTTGATTATACCAAATTCCCCCGCCTTTGACAAGCAAAGTCCGCGTTTCCCGCAAATCTTGGAAAAGCGCGCGGAATTTGCATTACACCCCCTCACCCGCTACGCGGGAGCTCCCCCTCAAGGGGGAGCCAAGGGGAGAAGGCGGGAGCCCTCTCTTATAAATGACCTGCCAACAGAACCCGCTTTATAAGCCCTCAATATCCCACGGCGCCCCCGCATTTTTGCGGGGGCGCCGTGGGATACGAGCGAACCTGTAAGCCGGGTTCTGTCGAGCGCGGTCATTTATCTACGCCTACCGTCGCCGATAGGCTC
>CANRFK010000068.1 GCA_947629875.1 uncultured Clostridia bacterium | reverse complement strand
GGGTACAAGGATTTTCCGCAAAATCGCAAAAAGTGGCGCGAAATTGTATCATTTTCGGGTGGAATATGCTATAATTAACAAGAACATTGCAAAAGCGAAGTTCTCCCGGAGGCACTATCCATGGCAGAAGCGACAAATTTCATTGAACAGATCGTAGAGGACGACCTCGCGGCGGGCAAGATCTCCGCCGTCCAGACGCGGTTTCCCCCCGAACCCAACGGGTATCTGCACATCGGCCACGCAAAGGCCATGTTCGTCGACTTCGGCACCGCGGAGAAGTACGGCGGCAAGTGCAATCTCTTCTTCGACGACACCAACCCCTCCAAGGAAAAGACGGAGTTTGTCGACGCCATCCGCGCCGACATCCGCTGGATGGGCTACGAGTGGGCGAGGGAGGTGTACGCCTCGGATTTCTTCGATACCATCTACGAGTACGCCGAAAAGCTCATTCTGATGGGCAAGGCGTTCGTGTGCGACCTCTCCGCCGAGGAAATCAAGAACACGCGGGGCACGCTCACCGAGCCCGGCGTGGAGAGCCCTTTTAGAAACCGCACGCCCGAGGAGAATTTGCGGCTCTTCCGCGAGATGAAGGCGGGCAAGTACGCGGACGGCGAGAAGTGCCTGCGCGCGAAAATCGACATGGCGTCGCCCAACGTCAACCTTCGCGACCCCGTCATCTACCGCATTTTGCACGCCGAACACCACCGCACGGGAGACAAGTGGTGCATCTATCCCATGTACGATTACGCCCACCCCATCTGCGACTTTTTGCAGGGCGTGACGCATTCCCTGTGCACGTTGGAGTTTGAAGATCACCGCCCGCTGTACGACTGGGTGGGGATCACCTTGGGCTTCGACCCCAAGCCGCGGCAGATCGAGTTTGCGCGGCTCAACCTCACCAACCTCGTGATGAGCAAGCGGTATTTGAAGAAGCTCGTCGAGGAGGGCGCGGTGCACGGGTGGGACGACCCCCGCATGCCGACATTGGCGGGTCTCCGTGCGCGCGGCATTCCCGCCGAGGCCATCAAGGATTTCTGCGAGAGGGCGGGCGTCGCCAAGGCGCAGTCCGAGTGCGAGATAAGCTACTTCGAGGCCGTCGTCAGGGAATATCTCAACGCAAACGCGCCCCGCGCGATGGCCGTCGTCGACCCCATCAAACTCACCCTCACCAACTACGAGGGGAGCGAGGATGTGGACTTCGAGATAAACCAGATGCGGGAGGGTGCGGGCACCAGAAAGGTAAAATTCGGCAAGACGCTGTACATCGAGCGCGGCGATTTCTCCCTCGACCCGCCCCCCAAGTACTACCGCTTGAAACTGGGCGGCTATGCCCGCCTCAAAAATGCCTACATCGTGCGCGCCGACGAGGCGGTGACGGATAGCGAGGGCAACGTCGTGGAAGTCAAGTGCACGTACTTCCCCGAGAGCAGGTCGGGAAACGATACGAGCGGCATCAAGGCCAAGGGCGTTCTGCACTGGGTGAACGCCCAAACGTGCGTGGACGCCACGCTCAAACAGTACGAGCACCTTCTCCGCGATGCGGACTACGCGGGGCAGGACTTCTCCGAGCGCATGAACTACGACAGCGAGCACATCTTTTCCGCCAAGGCCGAGCCCTATCTTATGGAGAACGAGGGCAGCTACCAGCTCATGCGCACGGGCTACTACCGCGCCTTTTCGGATGGGGGAAAGTTGGTGCTCTCCGAGATCGTATCGCTCAAAGATAATTTCAACAAGTAACGGAGGTTTGGCAGTTTGAGCACTGTCGGGATAATTCTCATCTCCGCTGCGTCCGCCATCGGCGTCGCGGCGATCATATACGGGCTGATCCGAAAGTCCTCGCGCGTGTCGTGGCTCGGGTGGCAGGTGCTGCCCCTGTTTGCGCTGACCTTCCTCCTCGACGTCATCCCCCTTCCCGCGGGGATGCCCTCGTTCTGGATCACGGCGGGGGTGTTCCTCGGTGCGCTCGGGCTCGATCTGCTCCTCGGCGGCCTCATCCGTTCGCGGGTGATGAAGTGCGAACAGCCGAGCAAAAACCTCGTGCGGTGGAGCCGCGTGTCGGGCGCAGTGTGCGCCCTCATGAATGCGGTCTTGCTCGTCGGGGTGCTCGCGGGCGTCGCGCTCTCCGTCTGCTATGTGCTGCCCACCGTGCCCGGCTTCCTTGCGCCCGTCTATGCGAGCCCCGTATGGCGTTTCCTTTCAAAGCACATCTACGATCTCTTTGTCATCACGGCGTGCTTCCTCTTTGTGCGCATGGGGCTGCGCGTGGGGTTCGTGCGCGCGATCTACACCCTTCTCATGTTCGCGCTCACGTTTGCGAGCTTCTTCGGCGCCATCCTTCTCGCCACGCGGGTGAAGGTGTTCGCGGGGTGGGGAACGGCGCTTGCGGGGAAGATAAAGTTCGTGGGGCCCGCCGCGGCGTCCGTCCTCGGACACGGCCTCTTCGCGTTCCTCTTCTTTGCCGTGCTGTTTGCCGTCGTCATGCTCTTCGGCTGGCTCCTCCATAAGGGGCTGCGCAGGATGCTCGATTGCCGCGCGCTCGGCATGATCTCCGCCATTCTGCTCTTTCTCATCTTTCTCGCGGTGTTCCTCGCCGTGATGTGCGCCCTGTACTACGGCGTATACTTCCTCATCGCACGGGACGCGCAACCCACCGTCACGCTTGCGGCGAAGTACGCCGAGCGGCTCTTCACATCGTCGCCGCTCTCCGCGGCATTCTACAATTACAATCCCCTCCTGCTGTTTTTGCGCTGATTTTCGCATGGTGTGCCCCCCAAACGGGAATACTTGTTGCGGGCATGTTAGACGAAAAGACGGAGGCGCTCCTTGCCGCCATCAACGAACGGTGCGGCGAGGGCTATCAAATTATCGAGGAGCGGGAACTTTGCGATAGGCTCGCCTCTTGCGGCGTGGATATCGGCGAGATCCGCGCCATGCTTTGTTTTTTGGAGGCGGAGCGGTACGTGGAAGTCCGCTACGCCGAGGACGGGCTGTACTGCGTGAAGCCCCTCGCCGAGGGGCGGAAATATTTTGAACAGGAACGCCTGCGGGAGAAGAACTTCCGCGTGCGGCGGCGGGGCGAGTTTCTGCTCTCCTCCGCGGGGGCGCTCCTCGGCGGATTTTTGGGGGCGCTCATCTTTTGGGCGGTGTCGCTGTTATGGGCGTGACCATGCCCACAGAGCGGCTCTCCCGCCGCGAAAACGCCGTGATGAACGCCGTGTTCACCCTCGCGCAGGGCAAGGAGCGCTTCCTCGTCTGTCCCTACGAAATTCTTGCGATGCTCCCCGAAAAGGGGTACGATGAAGAGGGCGTGGAGCGCATTCTCCGCTCTTTGGAGCTCGATGGCTACCTCGAAATTCTTCCCACCGAGCGCAAGGGGGAAAAGACGTACGTCGTCTGCATGCACGAGGCGGGGCTCGCCTACCGCCGCTATGACGCCGTGCGCCGCAGAAAACTTGCCTTCAAACTCGCGCTCACCGTGGCGTGCGGGCTTCTCTCCGCCGCCGTGGGCATTCTTCTCAAAGCGCTTCTCGCATAAATCGCTTGACAAACAAACGCAAATGCGGTACACTTGGCACAAACGTTTGTTTGTGCTATTTTACGGTATGGAACACTTCGATTTCAAACTGCATGCGCCCTTTGAGCCCACCGGCGATCAGCCCGAGGCCATCAAGGCGCTCACCGAGGGGGTGGAGGACGGCATCCGCACCCAAGTCCTCGTCGGTGTGACGGGCAGCGGCAAGACGTTCACCATGGCAAACGTCATCAAAAACGTCGGGCGACCGGCGCTCGTCATCGCGCACAACAAGACGCTCGCCGCGCAGCTGTGCAACGAATTCCGCGAGTTCTTCCCCGAGAACCGCGTCGAGTACTTCGTCTCCTATTACGATTACTATCAGCCCGAGAGCTACATCCCGTCCACCGACACCTACATCGAGAAGGACATGTCGATGAACGACGAGATCGATAAGCTCCGCAATGCGGCGACGTGCTCTCTGGGCGAGCGGGACGACGTCATCGTCGTCTCCTCCGTCTCCTGCATCTATGGGTTGGGCGCGCCCGAGGAGTTCTTCCGCCTCGGCGTCTCCCTCCGCCCCGGGGACAGGTTGGAGCGCGACGAACTTTTATCCCGCCTCGTCGGCATCCAATATTCGCGCAACGATATGGATTTCAAGCGCACCACCTTCCGCGTGCGCGGCGACGTCGTGGAAATCTTCCCCGCCTCCAACTCCGAAGTTGCCATACGGGTGGAGTTTTTCGGCGACGAGATAGACCGCATCTCGGAGGAGGACGTGACGACGGGCAAGATCTTGTCTGAACTCAAACATACCGTCATCTTCCCCGCAAGCCACTACGCCGTGGGGAGCGAGCGGCTCGAGTGGGCTCTTTCGATGATCGCGCAGGATTTGGAGGGCGAGGTGAAGGCGTTCGAGGACGAGGGGAAACTCCTCGAAGCCCAGCGCCTCCGCCAGAGGACGGAGCACGACCTCGAGATGATGCGCGAGATCGGGTATTGTTCGGGCATCGAGAACTATTCCCGCTACTTCGACGGGCGCGAACCGGGGCAGCCCTCGTTCACCCTCCTCGACTACTTCCCCAAAAACTTCCTCGTCTTTATCGACGAGAGCCACATGACCATTCCGCAGATCCGCGCCATGTACAACGGCGACAGGGCGAGAAAGATCAATCTCGTGGAGTACGGCTTCCGCATGAAGTCGGCGTATGACAACAGGCCGCTGACCTTTGAGGAATTCGACGCCCGCGTGCCCCAGCTCATCTGCGTCTCGGCGACGCCCGCGCCCTACGAATTGCAAGAGGCGGGGCAGGTCGTCGAACAGCTCATCCGCCCGACGGGACTTTTAGACCCCCCCGTCACGGTGAAGCCCACCAAGGGGCAGATCGACGACCTCCTCTCCGAGGTGCATGAAGTGGTGAAGAGCGGCGGGCGGGTGCTCGTCACCACGCTCACCAAGCGCATGGCGGAATCCTTGACCGACTACATGAAGGAGAACGGCGTCAAGGTGCGCTACATGCACTCGGACATCGATACGTTGGAGCGCATCGACATCGTAAACGGACTGCGTTCGGGCGATTTCGACGTCCTCTGCGGCATCAATTTGCTGCGCGAGGGGCTGGATCTTCCCGAGGTCAAACTCGTCGCCATCCTCGACGCCGACAAGGAGGGATTTTTGCGGAGCGAGACCTCCCTCGTGCAGACCATAGGAAGAGCCGCGAGGAACGCGGAGGGGCGGGTCGTCATGTACGCCGACGAGATGACGGGTTCCATGGAGCGCGCCATCGGCGAAACCAACCGCCGCCGCGCCAAACAGCAGGCGTACAACGAGGCGCACGGCATCATCCCGAGGACGATCATCAAGGAAGTGAAGTCCACGCTCAACATCACGGGCAAGGCAAAGAAGGGTGCGGAGATCGCCGCCAAGGACATCCCCGACGAAATCGAGAAGTTGAAGACGCTCATGAAGGTTGCCTCGAATGCGCTGGACTTTGAAAGAGCAATCGAAATTCGGGAACAGATAAACGAATTACGAAAAAGAATGAGAAAATAATTCGTTCAATTTCTTTTCTCGTCTCCGCCCCTTGTGGGGCGTATGCTCAAAAATAAATTGAACGAGGAATGTAGCGAGTATGGGATATTGGGTTGGTCGTCGCGGTCGCTTCTCCCGTCATTAAGCCTACGGTAGTGTGGCAAATGGGGGCGTGGAGCGGCGGGGAACCCGCCTCCCACCGAGCGCCGCCGTGCAGTAGCTCGGTGGCGCACAGCACCCCACCCCCTACCCCCTCCCGAGGAGGGGGCGGCACAGGAAATAAAATCAGTAAAACAAAGCAGGTGATACCATGAAGATAGCCATAGATTTAGATGATACATTATCCGTTGTGGACCGCGTGACGCGGGCGCGGGGGTATATCGCGCGCATGGGGCTTCCCTTCAAACTCGTCGATGAGAACGCGCATGAACTCGAAGAGGTGTTCGACTGGAAACTCGCGGATGTCCTCGAATTTGTGCATGCGGGCGGCATCACCATCTTCACCGACGCCGAGGCGAGAAAGGGCGCGCGGCAGACCATCGAGGGGCTTCGGGCGGCGGGGCACTCTGTCACCGTGCTCACGGCCCGCACCAAGGAGTGGTTCGTGAACCCCGAAAAGGTCTCCCGCGATTGGCTGGAAAAGCGGCGCATTCCCTACGATGAACTCGTCGCAGGCGTCTCCGACAAGGGGATATGGTGCGCGGAAAACGGCTACGATGTGATCATCGACGACAGTCTCACGACCTGTCTTTCCGCACAGGCACAGGGCGTCAAGGCAATTCTGTTCGTGGGGAGGAACAACCTCGCCCGCGCCATGGAAGTTAAATACGGCGGCGCGAACTGGGCGCAGGTCGCGGCCGTCCTCAAAAGAATTTTTACGGAGCAATCTACATAACAGGCAACAAGATGTTGGAAGAAATTTTCGTAAAAGGTGCAAAGGAAAACAACTTAAAAAATATCGACGTACGCATTCCGCGCAACAGTCTCACCGTGTTTACGGGGCTCTCGGGCAGCGGGAAGAGTACGCTCGCCTTCGATACCATCTACGCGGAGGGGCAGAGGCGGTACATGGAGAGCCTCTCCTCGTACGCGCGGCAGTTCCTCGGCATGATGGAAAAGCCCGACGTGGAGCGCATCGACGGGCTCTCTCCCGCCATCTCCATCGACCAGAAGACGACTTCGCACAACCCCCGCTCCACGGTGGGCACTGTCACCGAGATCTACGACTATCTCCGCCTCTTCTATGCGCGCGCGGGCACGCCGCACTGCCCCAACTGCGGGCGGGAGATCCGCCGCCAGACGGTGGATGAAATTGCCGATAGGGTGATGGAACTGCCCGCGGGGAGCAAAATTTTGGTCTCCGCGCCCGTCGTCCGCGGAAAAAAGGGGGAGTACAAAAAGGAGCTCTCCTCCTTCCGCAAGAGCGGCTACGCGCGTGTCAAGGTGGACGGCATCGTCTACGACTTGCAGGAGGAGATCGTCCTCGATAAGAATGTCAAACACAACATCTCCGTCGTCATCGACCGCCTCATTGTGAAGGATGGGGTCATAAAACGGCTCACCGAGAGCATCGAGACGGCGCTCAAACTTTCGGACGGGCTCGTCATCATCGACAAAGACGGCGAGGAGACGCTATACTCCTCCCGCTATGCCTGCCCCGACTGCGGCATCTCCATCGAGGAGATAGAGCCCCGCCTCTTCTCTTTCAACACGCCGTGGGGGGCGTG
>CANRFK010000067.1 GCA_947629875.1 uncultured Clostridia bacterium | reverse complement strand
GTGGGCGGTCTTGGGTGCGGAGTGGGGCATTGCGGCTGCCGGCATTACCATGAACGCCATCGCCATGAACAACAAGGCGGTGAAGGGCATCTCCATGGCGCTGTACTTTGTGGCGGGGTGGATGGCGATCGCCTTTCTCGTGCCGCTCTTTGATGTCGTTTCGGCGGCGTGCTTTGCATTGCTCCTTGCGGGCGGCATTGTCTATACCGCGGGCATCGTGTTCTTTGCCTTCGGGAAGAGGGTGAAATTTTTCCACAGCGTGTGGCACCTCTTCGTCATCCTCGGCACGGTGCTGCAATTTGTAAGCATACTGCTCATGATCTGAAAGCCATGATCTGAAAATCTTCCGCCGAAAAGGCGGAATTTTTTCGGCTTGATTTGGCGGCGGGAGTATGGTATCATTATAGAAAAGAAATTTTACGGAGAGACAAATGCAACACAAGGGCACGAAAGTTTTGGAGACGGAGCGGCTGATCCTTCGCAGGTGGAGGGAGAGCGACGCCGAGGAGGCGTTTGCGCATTGGATGAACGACTCCGAAGTCACGAAATATCTCACCTGGACGCCGCACGGGGATATCGAAGCGACGCGCGCCCTTCTCAAAATGTGGGAAGCGGAGAGCGGCGAGCCGCATATCTACAAGTGGGCGATCGTCCTGAAAGTGGGGAACGTTCTCATCGGCGACATTGCCGTTCTGCGCGCGGATGAATTTCAGGAACGCGGCACGGTCGGCTACTGCATGGGCAAGGCATGGTGGGGGAAGGGCATCATGACGGAGGCGCTCTCCGAGGTTCTGCGCTACTGCTTTGAGGAAGTGGGATTTTTCCGCATCGACGGCGAACACGCGGCGGAAAATCTCGGCTCCTCCCGCGTCATGGAAAAGTGCGGGCTCGTCTACGAGGGAACGCGCAGAGACTTTTTCCGCTGTCCCACGACGGGCGAGCGCGTCGATATTGTGGAGCGCGGCATTCTGCGGGAAGAGTACTTCAAAAACAAGCAAATGTGAATTGGGCGGGGAAATAGGATAGGCTCGAAGAGTTTTTGGGGAGTGAAGGCTCGATGGAAAATAGGGAAGATGCACTCGTTGCCGCCCGCCGCGCTCTGCGCGGCGGGCGGCAACTCGGTATGAGGAATAAGGCGGGAATATGGGAAACCCCTTTCGTCGCTACGCGCCACTTCCCCCAACAGGGGGAAGCAAGATACACTCGCCCGCGCCCGTCCGCAATGCGGACGGGCGCGGGCGAGTGTATGAGGATAGAGGGGGATTTTTCCACCGACGGGTGGAATTTTTTTATATTTTCCTAAAATTTCTGTCATGCAAAAGCATTACGGGGTTGACAAGTCCGCCGAAAAATCTTATACTGAATTAAACTCTGATTTTTGAACGGAGAACGTACCAATGAGAATCGCAATGACGGGGACAAGCGGGAACATGGGCAGAGAGGCCCTTGCGCAGACGATGGAGCTTCCGAACGTCGTTTGCCGCGTTCTTCTTTCCCCGAAAAAGAAAAATAATAAACTTGCCAAAACGCTTGTAAAAAAATACGGCGATCGCATCGAGATCGTGCGCGGCACCGTTGCCGACGCGAAGGCGTGCGAGGCGCTCGTGAAGGATGCCGACTATGTCGTGCACATGGCGGCGGTCATTCCGCCCCGCTCGGACGCCAGCCCCTCCGCGAGCGAGGAGTGCAACCTCCTCGGCGCCGTCGCCCTCATCGACGCCGTTCTCGACTGCAAGCCGCAGCCCAAATATATCCACATCTCCACGGTCGCCCTCTACGGCAACCGCAACGAAAAGCATCCCTTCGGCAGGGTGGGGGATCCGCTCCTCGTCAGCCCCTTCGACCACTACGCCATGCACAAGCTGTACGGCGAGCGGCACTGCCTTGATGCGGGGCTCAAAACGTGGGTCGTGCTCCGCCAGACGGCCATGCTTCACCCCAACATGATGCACGACAACATCTCGGACGGGCTCATGTTCCACACGGCGCTCAACGCGCCCCTCGAGTGGGTGTCCTCGCGTGATAGCGGGTATCTCATCAAGCGCATTCTGGAGCGCGACATGGCGGGGGAAGTGCCCTCGTTCTGGAAGAAAATTTACAACATCGGCGCGGGCTTCAAGGGCATGGAGACGGGTTACGATACCTTCAACGACGGGTTCGCCATCATCGGCGGCTCTGCCGAAAAATTCTTCAAGCCCAAATATCTCGCGGCGCGCAACTTCCACGGGCTGTGGTTTGCGGACGGCGGCGAGCTTGAAGAACTCTTCCACTATCAGCGCGACGACGTGCACGAATATTGGAAGTGGATCGGCTCGCAGCACAAGTTGTACAAACTCGGGCGGATCGTGCCCAAGGGGCTCATCGACCTCTTCCTCTTCCGCAAACTGCGCAACCACAAAAATTCGCCCTACCGCTGGGTGAAAAACGGCGACACGGCGCGCGTTACGGCAACCTTCGGCAGCATGGAGGTAGCCAAGGCGCTCCCCGATAAGTGGGAGGGCGTCAAACTCATCGCCAAGGGCGACTTCGGCGACTACGACGAGATGCGCAAAGTGGAGAACGCCGTGCTCCTCAACCATGGCTACGACGAGAGCAAGCCGCAGGAGGAGTGGGACATTGAAGATATGCGTGAGGCGGCTCAGTTCCGCGGCGGCGAGGTGGTCTCCGAGACGATGAAAAAGGGCGACGCGTACAAGAAACTCGTGTGGAAGTGCTGCGAGGGGCATGAGTTCGAGGCCAGCCCCTACACCGTGCTCCGCGGCGGGCATTGGTGCCCCGCATGTTGCCAGCCCACGCCGTGGATGTTCGACAGGCTTGCCAAGAAGATGCCCTTCTACGCGCAGGTGTGGTACGATTCCCACGACCCCGAAGAGAATTATCTCTATGACTTCGACGAGGACGGCAACGCCACCCTTTCGGAGGAAGAGAAGTGAAGGCGGTCTTTTTCGTGTTTTCGGGCACGGGCAACACAAAGCGGGTGTGCGCCCGCCTTGCGGAGGAGCTCGAAGCCCGCGGACACGAGACGGAGACCTTTGCGATCCGCGCGGACAATGAGTATCCCGACCCGCGCGCGTACGACGTGGTGCTCATCGGCTACCCCGTGCATGCGTTCAACGCGCCCGCAGCCGTTCTCAAATTTTTGAAGAAATTCCCCAAGGCGGACAAGAAGAACCCGCGCCCCGTGTACCTCGTGCGCACGTCGGGCGAGCCTTTGAGGATGAACGACGCTTCTGCCATCACGCCCCGCCGCATCTTGAAGCACCGCGGCTATACGGTGCGGGGCGAATACCGCTACGTGATGCCGTACAATATCATCTTCCGCCATTCGGACAAGATGGCGGCGCGGATGTGGCGGGCGGCGGAGTTGCGCCTTCCCGCGGCGGCGGACGAGATCGCGGCGGGCGGCGGCAAGCGCGAGGGCGTGAACATCTTCAAGCGCATGTTCACCTTTGTCTTGCGCATCGAACACACCGCCATGCCCGTCATCGGGCATCACTTCAAGGCGACGAAAAAGTGCATCGGCTGCGGCGCGTGCGCCAAAATTTGCCCACAGGGCAACATCGAGATGGTGGACGGCAGACCCAAGTTCAAGCGCTCCTGTGTGGGGTGCATGGGGTGTGCGTTCTCCTGCCCCGAGGACGCCCTCAAAATTTCCCTCCTCAACGGGTGGCGCGTCAACGGCAAATATACCTTTGAGGGCGAGGCTGCCGAGGACGGCGAGGTGCAACGCTATTGCAGAAAGTCGTACATCCGCTATTTCCACAACGCGGAGGACGGGGAGAAAAAATGAAAGAGGCCCTCTTTGTCGATTGCTGTATCCGCGGGGAGATTTCGAGGACGGCGCGCCTTGCACGCGCCTTTTTCCATGCGCTCGGGGGGTACCATGTCGCGCATGTCGACGTGGAGAAGCTGGATATTTCCCCTCTCGGACGGGAAATGCTGCAAAAACGCGATACCATGACCGAGGCGGGCAATTACGAGGCACCCATGTTCGACCTTGCCAAGCAGTTCGCAAGCGCGGACATGGTGGTCGTCGCCGCGCCGTTCTGGGACATGGGTATCCCCGCCAAACTCAAAACGTACTTCGAGCACGTGTCCGTCTCGGGCATCGCCTTCGACGGGGAGACGTGTATGGGAAAGTGCCGCGCCGAACGCATGGTGTATCTGACGACGCGCGGGCTGGACATTCCCGACGGCGACGAGCAGGAGCAGGCGACGCCCTATTTGAAGGCGCTCTGCCGCTTCTTCGGCATTATGGAATTTCAGTCGGTCTCTTGCTACGGGCTGGACGTCATCCCTTCCGAAGAGGGGGAAAAGCGGCTCGCACGGGCAGAGGCCACGGCGGGGGAGCTCGCCGAAAGTTTGGAGGATTTATGAAAAAGGTTTTGCTTGTAAACGGAAGCCCGCACGAGAAGGGGTGCACGTTCATCGCTTTAAGCGAGGTGAAGCGGACGCTCGAAGAGGAGGGCGTGGAGGCGGAGATTTTGTGGCTTGGCGTAAAGCCCATCGCGGGGTGTATTGCCTGCCGCGCCTGCCGCAAGACGGGCAGGTGCGCCTTCCAAGGCGACGCCGTCAACGAGACCATCGAAAAATTGCCCGAATACGGCGCGATCGTGTTGGGCTCGCCCGTCTACTACGCGGGCCCGAGCGGGCAGATCTGCGCGTTTGCAGACAGGCTCTTCTACGCGGGGAGCGGCTTTCAGGGCAAACTCGGCGCGGCGGTCGTCAGTTGCAGACGGGGCGGCGCCTCGGCGGCCTTCGACAGGCTGAATAAGTACTTTACGATCAACAGCATGCCCGTCGTCTCCTCGCAGTATTGGAACCAGGTGCACGGCAACACGCCCGAGGAAGTCCTCGAGGACGGCGAGGGGTTGCAGACGATGCGCACTTTGGGGCGCAACATCGCGTGGCTTATGAAGTGCATCGAGGCGGGCGAGGAGAAGGGCATTACGTTCCCGCCGTACGAGAGGCGCATTTCGACGAACTTTATAAGGTGAGATTTTTTGAAAAAAATACGCCGCCCGACGATTGTCGTCGGGTGGCGTACTATATCAGATTGTACTTTGGGGGCGCCGCTATGTTTGCGGTAGTTCGGCAGGCTCCAATTTATCTTTGAACCGGTCGTAGGTTCCGTTTACAAAGGCGCCCAAAAATTTGTGGATCTCGCCGCTGTCAAAGACGAAGTAGCCGTCTTTGATGGCGTATTCATAATACGTGAACGTGTACTCCGCCTCGCCATCCTTCCAAAACGTGATGACCACCTTGCTCCTATAATTTTCGGTGTCGATCGTTCGGTACGTCTTTTCGCTGTACAGTATGCCGTCGAAGGTTTGATAGACCTCGCTCATGAGCTCCCTGTCGGACGAGGTCCCGTAGAAGTCCGTATCGACGTCGAGCGGCATCCGATCGGAATGCTTGGAGATATGGTGATATTCGAGCGAAACTTCATCGTAATTTTGGATATCCAAGTTGGGCTCGAACCGCGGCCAGCCCTCCATATCCCCGCCGCAGGCGCACAGGATCAAGAGGAGCAACGGAAGCAGGAGACAAAAAATTTTCTTCTTCATAAACACCTCCCGTGCTGAAAATTGCCGGAGATTGAGAATTTCCCGCGGGGCGGGATCACTTCTTGATTTTATATTACCACAGATCGCGCAAATGTCAAGCGTTTGGCCGAAAATCGCGGCGGGCGGGGCTTCTACGGGCTCCTTGCTATGGGGCGATACAAACTGCGTCAATTTGGGGGAGCGGTAGCGGTTTTCGCACGGAATATCAAGATTTTTCCGCGCACGTTTGTTATAATGGAGACATGGAGGGCGGTATGAAGAAGGACGATATTGAGCGGGCGGTCGCCTATCTCGAGGAGCATTTGGACGGGGAGATCGACTATGCCGAAGCGGCGCGGCATGCCTATGCCTCTTGTTACCATTTTCAGCGCGTGTTCGGCATCGTGTGCGGCGTGACGGTAGGGGAGTATATCCGCCGCCGTAGGCTGACCCGCGCGGCGGAGGAACTCGCGGGCGGTGCAAAGGTGCTCGATACCGCCTTAAAGTACGGCTATTCCTCCTCCGAGAGCTTTTCGCGCGCCTTTTTCGCCTTCCACGGCGCGTTGCCATCCGAAGTGAAGCGCGGCTGTCTCGCAAAGAATTTTCCGCGCCTGCAAATTCCCCTTGATGCGGGAAAGCCCGTGCCGCCGCCGAGAATGGAGATGCGGGCGGGGAAAGTTCTCGTCGGATACAAGCGGCGGTTTTGCGGTGTGCCGTACGGGGAAGAGCGTTTGCGGCAAGAGCACACGTTTTATTCTTCGACGCGCGGAAAACAGTGGCTGCTGCTCGGCGCCGCCTGCGATAGGACGACGGAGTACGCGGTCGTGACGAATGTCGGCGACGACGGGTACGATTATTACATCGCCTACGAACTCGACGAATGGACGCGGAAAGCGCTGTTCGATTTTTCCGTTACGGGAATGGAAATCGGCGGAATGGGGTTGGAAATTCTGAATTTGCCGCCATGCAAGTGCGTCGTTTTCGCAACCGAGAAGGGGGCAGCGCCGATCGGAGAATATGCCGACCTGCGCAAGAGAATTGCTCTCGGCTGGTTGCCCGGAAGCGGATTTCGGCTTGCGGACGCGCCCGAGGTCGTCGCCCTGCATTGGCGCACACGGGAGCGCGCGGAGCGATATATCGAACTTTGGCTACCCATCGAGAAAGAGATATGACGGTTTGAAAATACGCCGCCCGACGATGAAATCGTCGGGCGGCGGCGGTTTATTCTTCCGATGGGCTTGTTTCTGTTGCCTTTGCGGGTTCTTCGGAGGGCGCCTCCATAGCGGGGGCGGAAGGGGCGGGCTCTTCCACGACGGGCGCGGTAGCGGGCGCGGTTTCTTCCGCATCATCGCGCACAAATTCCACCTTTTGGTTCAGATTTTGCTCGTTGTTCTTAAATTCCCGCCGAAGATGGGGGCGTTCCAAAAGGAAGGCGTCGGCCGCTTCCCACAGGGAGAAGGAGCCCACGATGGAGAGCACCTCGGTGAAGAAGGCGTTTCGCCCCGTGATGGCGAGGAAGAGATACACGGCGAGCACCGCCGCCCCGAAGAGCGCGAGAAACAGCATCTTGCGGAAGTTGGCGATGAGATCCCACGAGATATCAAAGGACTTCATCGTGTAATGGCGGTGCATGCACTCCCCGATCTCCTCCTGCTCCGTTTCGGAAAAATCTCCGTGCAGGCGGACGCGCAGGGGCACTTCCGCGGGAATGACGTTGGTCTGCGCCCCGATATAGTCGTAAATTTCGCCGCTCAGGTCCTTTT
>CANRFK010000066.1 GCA_947629875.1 uncultured Clostridia bacterium | reverse complement strand
CAGGAGACGGGCACGGCGCGCGCCCCGCCGAGGTCGATATCGCGCTCGCTGTCGCTCACCACGCCGCCCGCGACGAAGAGGTGGGAAAGGAGAATGTGCGGCATGTCGCCGCGGTAATTTTCGTCCCCCGCCGCGATCCAGCGCGTCATTTTCTCGGGGAAGGTCTCCTCCGTCCTGTCCTCGCGGAAGCGCGCCTCGTTGGGATAGGGAAGCGCGTTGATGTACACCCTTTCGCCCGCGGCGTTTTCGATGACGACGTAGTGCTCGCCCGCCTCCACAGCGCGCGTCTTTCTCGCGCCGCCCACGGGGGGTGCGGAGGGTCTGTTTCCGAAGATGTAGATGCCGTCTTCCCCCGCAAGGGGCGCGGAGGCCGCAAGGCGAACGCCGTCATCGTGGTTGCCGCTGATGATGACGACCGCCCTATTTTCCCCCGCCAACTTCTTCACGGTGCGGAAAAAGAGCTCCTCCGCCTCTGCGGACGGAAGATAGGTATCGAATACGTCCCCCGCGACGAGCACGAGATCGACGTTTTTTTCCTCGCAGATCGCGGCGAGTTCTTCCATTGCCTCCGCCTGTTCGGGGAGACGTTCGCGCTCCATGAGCCGCTTTCCGAGATGCCAATCGGAAGTGTGAAGGATGTTCATAGCAAGTTGCGCCGCGAAAATTTCACCGCCGCTCCAAAAAGCGCTTGCAAAATTTTCGGGTTATGCTATACTATTATACACCAGCCCAAAACAAAAAGCAAGCATTGTGACCGATTTCCGAAAAAAACGGGCGGACAAACGGAGGGATCATGTCTTTTTGCGCCTTCTCCAAAGATTTTACCGCGAACATGTACACGAGCGTGGAAAATCAGTTCATCACGAAGTATCTTCCGCAGGCCGACGGCGACGCCGTGCGCGCCTATCTCTATGGGCTGTATCTCTGTGAATGCCGTCAGGAATTCGACGCCGCGGCCGCCGCAAAACTTCTGCGCATCCCCTACCGCCGCTTTACGGAGATCTTCGACTTCTGGGAGGAGTGCGACCTCGTGCAAATTCTCTCCCGCGAGCCGCTCTTCGTGGAATATCTGCCCGTCAATACCGCCGTCGGCAAGCCCAAGGCCGTAAAGCCCGAAAAGTACGCCGAATTCAACAGGGAACTTTACAAACTCCTGCAAAAGGCGGGCAAGGAGTTCCGCCCCTTCGAGATGCAGAAGATCTTGGAATTTCTCGAAAAGGAGCCGATGGAACAGCAGGCGTTCTTGCTCGTCGTGGAATACTGCGTGAAGAAGGACGGCGAAAAGCTCTCCTTCTCCCACGTCATCAACAAGGCGCAGAAGCTCTGCCGCGACAGCAAGTATACTTATGAGCAGGTCGAAGCCGACCTCGCCGACTTCAACGTGCATGAACGGGAACTTTCCCGCATCTTCACCCTCCTCGGCATCTACCGCAAGCCGCAGGAGAGCGATTACGACTTCCTCGAAAAGTGGTATGCCCGCGGCATGGAAGCGGGCGCCGTGTTCGCCGCGGCGGAATTCCTGAAAAAAGGCACCCTTCCCACCCTCGACGCGCTCATCGAGGAGCTCTCGGGGCACGATGCGACCGACGAGGAGCGGGCGCGCGAATACCTTGCCCGCCGCGAAATGCTGGCCTCCATCGTGTTCAAAGTGGCGCGGAAGTTGGGCGTAAAAGTGCAAAATCCCCGCCCCTTCGCCGACGAATACGCCGAAAAGTGGGCGGACAGGGGCTACGGCGAGGAGGAACTCACCCTGCTCGCTGGGCTCGGCATGAAGCTCGGGTACGGGTTCCCCGAACTCGACGGCCTCTTGAATTCACTCTACCAGAGCGGCATCGTGGACGGCGAGAGCGTGAAGGAGTACTGCGCCGAACAGGACAGCCTTCTCAAACTCTTGCAGCGCATCCAATCGGTGTGCGGCGTGGTGAGAAAGACGCAGTCGGCGCTCTCCATGGCGGAGACGTGGCGCAGACAGTGGAATTTTTCCGACGAGATGATCATGGAGGCGGCAAAGCGCAGCGCGAATGCCTCCGCCCCCCTGCCCTACATGAACAAGCTCCTCTCGGAGTGGAAGCGCGCGGGCGCCGCGACGGTCTCCGAGATCCCCGAACGCGCGGCGGGAACGGCGGCGAAGCCCGAACAGGTCTACAAGAGCGAGGCAGCCATGGCAGCCGACATGCGCTCGGCGCGCGAACGGTTCTATGCCGTGCGCCGCAACGCGGCACAGTCCGCCGCGGAGAAGGCGCGGGAAAACGCCGAAAAGGACGAAACATTTAAGGCGGCCGACGCCGCCGTGCGCAAGGGCGAGATCGAGCTTGCCAAGGCGGAAGTATTCTCCCCCGCGGAGGCAAAAATCGTCGCCGCCCGCCTCGAAGAGGCAAGGAAAGCCCGCCGCGAAGCGCTCGGGCGCCTCGGCCTCACCGAGGCAGACTTTGTGCCCAAATACATCTGCCCCAAGTGTTCGGACACGGGATTTTTGCCCAACGGAAAAATGTGCGACTGCTACCAAAACGGCTGAAAAGTGGCTATTATGTCACGCATAGTACTTTGCAAAACGTTAAAAACGGCTTGAAATTCACATTTCAAGCCGTTTTTTTATTCATATTCCCCGTAATCGCGCCGACTGTTGCCACTCTGCGGATATGGCTGCGACATTGGCGGGGGCGGGGGCAGAGGCGGGTAATTATCCTCCCACTTCCCCTTCTTTTTGTCGGGTTTGGGCGCGGCCTTGATATCCACGAGCACCACGTCCACGCCGATCTTGCGCACGCATCGTAGGTCGATAAAGAGATCTGCCTTGCCCCAGCGGAAGCCCTTTCCCCCGGGCACGACGATGCCGAGCACCTTCCCCTCGGGAAAGGTGAACACGACGTCGCAGACCCTTCCGAGGCGCTTTCCGTCCGCGAGGTTGACCGCCTCCATCTTTTTCAATTCGCCATAGCTCGTTTCCACATCTCTATTCTATGCGGAACCTTTTCGAAAGTTTCAGGAAATCTCCTTGCGGATGGCGCCGAGTGCGTTCTTTTCGAGACGGCTCACCTGCGCCTGCGAGATGCCCACCTCCGCCGAGATCTCCGTCTGCGTCTTGCCCTCGTAGTAGCGGAGCATGAGAATTTTCTTCTCGCGGTCGGCAAGGCGGTCGATGGCCTCACGGAGGGCGACGCGCTCCGTCCAGATCGCCTCGCTCTGCTTCTCGTCGTAGAGTTGGTCGACGAGCTGCAGCGTATCGCCCGACTTATTGTAAACGGGATCGTAAAGCGAAACGGGGTCGGAGATGGCGTCGAGCGCGTACACGACTTCCCTTTCTTTGACCTGCATCTCGGCGGCGATGCGCTCGATGGTCGCCTCCTCGTCGCGCTCCTCGAGCCCCTCTCTCACTTTGAGAATGCGGTACGCCGTATCTCGGATGGAGCGCGAGACGCGCAGGCTGTTTCCGTCACGCAGATACCGCTTGATCTCGCCGAGGATCATGGGCACCGCGTAAGTGGAGAACTTCACGTTGAAATCGAGATTGAAGTTATCGATGGCCTTGATGAGCCCCACGCAACCCGCCTGAAATACGTCGTCCGCGTTGGCGTTCTTCGCCCAGAACCGCTTGACAAGGGAGAGCACCAGCCGCATGTTTCCCACGATGAACTTGTCGCGCGCCTCCCTGTCCCCCGCCTTCAAGCGGATCATCAGCTCCTCGTTCTCCTTCGCCGTGAGTTTGGGGAGCCCCGCGGTATCCACGCCGCATAAATTGACTTTGTTGAGCATATTTTCACCTCCGCCATAGCACAAACTATGTATCCTGCGGAACAGCAGTGTGCGCAACAGCGGGGCAAATTATACGAGTTTGGAGATCTCCCGTTTGAGCCGCTCGATGATCTTCTTTTCAAGGCGGGATATGTAGCTCTGGGAGATGCCGAGGCGGTCGGCGACGTCCTTCTGCGTCATCTCCTCCCTGCCGCCCAGCCCGAAGCGCATGAACATGATCTTCTGCTCGCGCTCGGGCAGTTTTTTTAATGCCTCTTTGAGAAGTTCCTTCTCGACGCTCGCCTCCACGCCGCCGTACACCGTCTCGCTGTCGGTGCCGAGCACGTCGGAAAGCAACAGTTCGTTGCCCTCGAAGTCGGTATTGAGGGGCTCGTCGAAGGAGATCTCGCTCTTGAGCTTCACCGTGCGCCGCAAATACATCAGAATTTCGTTCTCGATGCACCGCGAGGCGTAGGTCGCAAGTTTGATATTCTTGTCCGTACGGAAGGAACTCACCGCTTTGATGAGCCCGATGGTACCGATGGAGATGAGGTCGTCGCTGTCCACGCCCGTGTTTTCGAACTTGTGCGAAATGTACACCACGAGGCGCAGGTTGTGCTCGATGAGGGCGGCCTTGACCGATTCCACCTCCTCGCCCTCCTCCATCTTGCGGAGCATCTCCCCCTCCTCCTCGGCGGAGAGCGGAAGCGGCAACGCCTCACTTCCGCAGAGATAGTGAACGATGTTTTCGCTGCCCCGAATGCGGTTCAGCCAAACTTTCAGAATGCTGATGAGCTTCATGTTCTCCCTCCATAAGCGCGCTATGTAATATGATGGAATATTCCTTGGAATGCACTTCCCCGAGCGTTATGTACACCCCATCTGCCGTTTTTCCATTGATTTCGAGCTTGTCGCAGCGGAACACGGGAGAATCCCGCCCGCCGTTTACCGTGCCCACCCGGATGCGCCCCTCTTCCTGTGGATGCGCGCCGAAGAGCGCGAAGACGGCCGCAGCCGAGGCGACGCACACGGGCTCGCCGCGGAAGGTGAGAAGGTTCCCGCTGTCCGCAAAACCCTTCCAATGTACCGTCTTTTTGCCCGCCGTGAGTTTGCACGGGAAGATGGCGCGCTTTTCGCAACGGTAGCGGTAGAACTGCTTGGCGCAGACGGCGACGAGGATGCCGAAGAGACCCGCAAGCCCCAAAATGAGCCCGACGGGCGCCTGTTCCACGAGATAGCCGCTCCCCTCCGCGTAGGGCACGTTGAAGAAAGAATACGCCGCCGTGAGGAGCCCCCCGAGCGCGAACGTCATGAGGAAAAACGCGGCGAGAACGACGAAATACGTCTTTTTCGTGCCCTTGGAGACAGAGATGACGGCGATGAGCGCACCGCCGAGGAACTTCACGAGATATGCCGCCCACACGGGAAGCGGCAGGAGCGGAAAGACGAGCGCCTCCCCCGCCCCGACCGCCGCCGCAAGCAGAAGTTGCCACACCCGCACCCGCCCGCGGGCGCATTTCAGCGCGAGATACAGTAGTTCCGCGTCGAGCAAGAAATTTTCCAAGAAAGCATACTCGGCATATACGGTCATATCCCCTCTCCGTGGAAGGTATTATAAGGGCTCAAACGGCACGAAAAAAGGCATATCCCGTCGGAATATGCCGAACTTTGGTGCGCAAAAATTCTCCCGCGGGCGCGCTCTGCCCGCATAAAAATGTTGTAGAAGAGGCCGTTTTTTTCCTTACTTTTTGACTTTTCCCTTCAAAGCGGGTATAATAACAGAAAAGGGAAACGTATGCCGAAAAAGTGCAGACCGAATTACATGGAGACGATCGAGGAATACGGCGGCGATATTCTCGCCTCCGAGGGAATGCTGTCCGAAAAGCAGTTTATGCAGCACGGGCGGACTTCCACCTACGATCATTCCGTCGCCGTGACGGAAATGTGTCTGCGCATTGCCGAAAAATTCCACAGCAAGGCGGATCGCCGGGCGCTCGTCCGCGGTGCGCTCCTTCATGACTACTACCTCTACGATTGGCACAAGCCGCACGGGCACCTGCACGCCTTCCGCCACCCCAAAAAGGCGTTTGAAAACGCCTCGCACGACTTCGGGGTGAGCCCCGTCGAGCGGAATATGATTTTGAGCCACATGTTCCCCCTCGGCCGCCTCCCGCGCTACCGCGAAAGTTTTGTGCTGTGCATCGCCGATAAAATTTGCTCCGTGCGCGAGACCTTCTGCCGCAAAAAGCCCGCCCCCGTGCAGGCGGAAAATTCAAATAAATAGCAATATATTATAGTTTTTTTGCAAAAAAGACGAGGCCGCCCGCCTCGCCTTTTTTGTAAACAGAAAATTATAACTCGATCGTCTCCGTCTTGAAATCGCAGTAATATTCGGCGGAGATGCCCCTGAATTTCAGCACGCAGTAGTCGGGGTCGGTGACGCCCTGCTTATAAAACATTTTATCGCCGAACCGCCAGATCTCGTCCTTCGTCGCTTGGTCGGTGCAGACCTGCACTTCGCCGATGACAGTAACGCCCTGATACTTGAATTTCCCGCGCTTGTAGAAATAGACGCAAGCCTTGTTGTTCGCCGAAAACTGCCCGATTTTCTTGGACGAGGTGTTGGTGGTGAAGTAAAGGTCATTGCCGTCGATCTTGCGCGGGGCGAGCATGGCGCAGATCACGGGGTAGCCCTCTTCGTTCACCGAGGCGAGAAACGCCGTCTTTTGCTCGGATATAAATTGAAAAATCTGCGTTTTATCCATGGTGTTCTCCGTAAAATGGAAATTCAGTGCTTTTTGGTTTTCGGCATAGGCAGGTCGTCATACATTGCTTCAAATAATCCCGTCAAATAAACCTTATCGTCCGCATTGTCCACATTGAGCATTTCCTTGGCACCCTCATACGGCAGGAAATACTCCGCTTGGGGCAAATAAGCGATTGCGGATTTCACAGGTTTTACGAGCAATCTATCATCGTAGATCCCGCCGACAAGTTTGCCGCGATAGTAGATGAGAAACTCCCCCATCATGGGCTTGTAGGTGACGTCCTTTAAGGGCGAAAGTTGCTCCAATATGAAATGCAGATATTCCTTGCTTGACGGCATAATTCCTCCGCGAAATTCCTATTACGCAATGATTATACCATAAGGTGGCGCGGAAATCAAGGGGCGAAAATTCATGTCATTTTTATCCCGAAAAAGATTTGCACAGCAAAGATTTTTCGAGAAAAGGAGGCGCGGGCGTTTAAGCAAGGCGTTTGTCGTAGACGGACGCTTACGAAGTTCGCCCCGAGCCGACGAGCGCGCGGGGCGAATCCCATAGGGGCTCTCGCCCTTATACCTTACCACGAAAAAAGCCTCCGAAAGGAGGCTTTTTTCGTGGTGCGCCGTAAGGAACTCGAATCCCTAGCCTTTGGTTCCGTAGACCAACGCTCTATCCAATTGAGCTAACGGCGCATATTGTATTTTGTTGTTCTCTTGCGGCTAGTCCCTAGCCTTACTTCGCCCTACGGGCTCGTGCCGCCCTTAGTAGACGAATAGTGCGGGCGGAGTGGTTCCGTAGACCAACGCTCTATCCAATTGAGCTAACGGCGCATATCAATTATGCACGCGGCTCGGCCGCAATTACTCGATTATTATATCCCCTTTCAAAATGTTTGTCAATGATTTTTGCGCGCCAAAAAACATTATCCACAGAAAATTTCAA
>CANRFK010000065.1 GCA_947629875.1 uncultured Clostridia bacterium | reverse complement strand
GTTCGCGGGGCAAAGATAGCAGTTTTTCCGCATTCTTGCACGTCTTGGCGACGGTGACGCGATTGAGAAGTTCCAAAATATCCTTGAGGAGCACCCCCACCGCCTTGCCCTCGGCGAGAATTTTCTCCGTCGTCGCAATGGCTGTGGGCATATCCGAAGCGAGGATCGCCCCGACGAGCGCCGCAGTCTCCTTGAAGTCGGCGGCGCCCAAGACAGCCGTCACGCCCTCGTAGGTGAGGGTGTCCGAATAGGCGATGCACATTTCGGCGATGGAGAGCATATCCCTGTCGCTCCCCGCGCCCGCACGGGCGATGGCGGCGACGGCCTCCTCCTCGTAGGGCTTGCCTATCTCATCGAGAACGCGCTTCAAGTGCGCCTCGAGATCCTCCCCGGGGATGAGTTTGAAGTCCAGCCGCATACAGCGGGAGAGAATGGTGGCGGGGAGTTTCTGCGGCTCCGTCGTCGCTAAAATGAAGATGGCGTGTGCGGGCGGCTCCTCCAAAGTTTTGAGAAGCGCGTTGAAGGCGCTGTCCGTGAGCATGTGCACTTCGTCGATGATGTACACTTTATATTTGCACGCGACGGGCGGATATTGCACCTTTTCGCGAAGATCGCGCATCTCGTTCACGCCGTTGTTGGAGGCGGCGTCGATCTCCACGATATCCAGCCCGCCCGCGGCGAGGGCGACGCACGAGGGACAGACGCCGCAGGGCGAACCGTCCTTGGGCGAAGCGCAGTTGACGGCGCGCGCGAAGATGCGGGCGACGCTCGTCTTGCCCGTTCCGCGGGGCCCGCAGAAGAGGTAGGCATGCCCGACCGCATTCTGCGCGATCTGGTTTTTGAGCACGCGCACGACGTGCTCCTGCCGCACCATCTCGTCAAATGTGGACGGGCGGAACCTGCGATAAAGCGATGTATGCGCCATAATAACCCCCTATGCGTTGTTTTTTTCGGGCTCTTTGTAGGCGTGAAGCAGTTTGCGCTTGGCGCGGGCGAGGGCGTTGTCGATGCTCTTGAAGTCCTTGCCCGTCGCCTCCGAGATCTGCGCGTAGCTCATGCCGTCAAGGTAATATTCAAGGACGCGGAACTCGAAATCGGAGAGTTCGCGCATGAGCCGCATGCGGAACTCGGCGCGGCTCTCGCCGCTGATGAGATATTCCTCGGGCGTATCGCCCTCCGCGGGCGTCTCGGGGTCGAAGGGCTCGGGCTCTGCGCCCTTTCTGCCCGCCGCCCGCAAAACGTCCACGATGCGCCGCGTCACACAGAGGTGGGCGAAATTTTTGAAACTCTTGCCCGCCGCGGGGTCGTAGTCGCCGATGGCGGCGTAGAGGCCGATCATGCCCTCCTGCACGAGGTCATCCGTCTCCGCGCCCGCGAGGAAATATTTTCTGGCGATGGCGCGCACGGCGTTCTTGTAGCGAAGAAGCAGCTCCTCCGCCGCCGCGCCTTCCCCCTTTTGCGCCCGAACGACGAGCGCCTCATCCCTTTCAACCGTTGCGTCTTGCACGCACCACCTCATACACCGCAATGCCGAGCGCCACCGAGGCGTTCAGAGAATTGACCTTCCCGAAGAGCGGGATAGAGAGCACTTTATCGCACTTCTCTTTCGTCAGGCGCTTCACCCCGCTGTCCTCGCCGCCCACGACGAGGGCGACCTTTCCCGTCAGGTTATTTTCGTAGATATCTTCGCCGCCCGCTTCGAGGGCGTACACCCAATAGCCTGCTCTTTTCAGTTCATCCACGGCGTAGTTTACAGAGGGCACCTTTGCTACCTTGATGTGCTCCGCCGCCCCCGCCGAAATGCGGATGACGGCCTCGGTGACCGTAGCCCCCTTCGCCTTGGGGATGACGACGCCGTCCGCGCCCGCACACTCGGCAACGCGCAAAATGGCGCCCAAGTTGTGCACGTCCTCGATGCCGTCGCACACGACGATGAGGCTATTCTCCGCCCCGAAGAGGTCGTGCAGTTCCCTGTATTCATAGTCCGTCGTGTAGGCGATGACCCCTTGGTGGCGCCTTTCCGCGCTCTCCTTATCGAGAACCGCCCGATCCACGAACTGCACGCGGATATTCTTGGCGCGCGCCTCGGCAAAGATTTTCCCGAGCGTGCCCTGCGCCCCGCGTTCAAGCAAAATTTTATCGATATTTTTGTCCGTCTTGAGAAGTTCCAAAACGGCGTTCCTGCCCTCTGTCTTCATGCCTCGTCCTCCGCAAAGAACAGCTCTTTGATGCGCGCAAGGTTGCCCGTCAGGTACAGATACCCCACGACGGCCTCCATGCCCGTCGCGCGGGCATAGTCCACGGGGCTCGCGTTCTTGCTCTTCGTGGGCTTGTGCGCGTTCCTGCCGCGGTGGTAAATTTCGCTCTCTTCCTCGGTGAATTTGGGCAATGCGCGCTCCAAGAGACTGCTCTGCCCGCGCGCCGAGACCACTTCCGCCGCCTTTTTATTGAGCGCCCCCGCCTTTAATGGAGAGGCGAGCGCGAGCTTTTCCCGCACGAGGAGGGTATACGCCGCGTCGCCCACAAAGGCGAGCACGACGGGGTTCATGAGTTTGACCCGCTCCGAAGCTGCGGGCACATCTGTACAAATCATTGCCGCTATTATACCATATTTCCCCGCGAATGACAAGCGTTCGCGGAAAAACTATCACGAAAAGTGAACATTTCTCAAAAATCCCCCTCTTCCCGCTCCATCCGCCCCTCACTCCCTTTCTCACCCCACACTCTCCTGCTCACCCCCCTTCTCTCTCCCACTACTCAGCCCTCCTATACTCTCACTTTCTCTCTCACTTTCTCTTTCGCCCCGCTCTTTTACTCTCTCACTTCCCTCACCCCTCTCCCGCTTCACCCTTTACTCTCTCACCCTGCTTGCTCTCCCGCTTCACCCTTTACTCTCTCGTCTCACTCGCTCTCCCACTCTCTCACCCTCCACCCTCGCCTCACTCACCCCTATCACGCTCCACTCTCTCCCCACTCACTACCCCCCTTTTTTATTATTCTCTCAACCTGCTCTCTCTTCCCACTCGCTCACCTTTTTTTGCTATCTAACCTCACTCACCTTCTCCCACTCCTCCTCTCTCTTTACTCGCTCTCTCACTCTCTCCTATCTTCCCGCTCGCCCCCCTTTTTACTATCCTAACCTCACTCGCTCTCTCACCCTCCATCCTCGCCTCACTCACCCCTATCACGCTCCACTCTCTCCCGTTCCGCCCCGCCTCTCCCTCTGCGCAGCTCTCCCGCTCCGTACCCTGTCTGCCCCCTCACGCCTCTTAAAAACGATCACGAAAAGTGAACATTTCTCAAAAAAATCCCGCCGCAAAATCCCTGCGGAAAAAGTTGCATTTTGTAAAAAAAGGACTATAATATAGTTGCTTCAAAACATTGAAACGGGAAACTCCATGCAAGCATTTGAAATTCTCCTGCCCCTTGCCGTCATTTTGCTCTTTTCCAAACTCATGGGGCTGGGAGCGCACAAGATAGGGATGCCCGCCGTCATCGGGATGCTCGTCGCGGGCATTCTCATCGGGCTCCTCAAATACATCCCGTGGGAGCCTCTGAACACCGCATTCTTCGGCTCCGACGCCAAATTCGCCCTCGACGTCATCGGGGAGATCGGCGTCGTGCTCATCATGTTCTCCACGGGGCTCGGCACCGACCTCAAAAAGTTGAAATCCTCGGGCGTCGCGTCCGTCGTCATCACCACGATGGGCGTCGTCGTGCCCATGGGGCTGGGCACCCTCGTCGCCTTCCTCTTCCAGAGGAACGCCTCCGTGCTCACGTGGTTCTTCTACGGCGCCATTCTCACGGCGACCTCCGTCTCCGTCACCGTCGCAGTCCTCAAAGAGCTCGGCAAACTGGATACCAAACTCGGCACTTCCATCGTGGCCGCGGCCGTTCTCGACGACGTCATCGGCATCATCGTTCTCTCCGTCCTCACGGGCTTTGCCTCGGGAGATGGCGGGGGCGGCTGGAATTGGTTCCACCCCAACCCCGGGCTCGTCGTCATTAAAATCATCGTCTTTTTCATTGTGGCGATCGCCTTGGGTGTGGGGTTGCGCAAGCTCTTCGACCTCATGGAACGCCGCGCGCCGCACAACAGGCGCGTTCCCATCATCTCGCTCGCCGCGTGCTTTTTGTACGCCTACGGCGCGGAAAAACTCTTCGGCGTCGCCGATATCACGGGCGCGTACCTCGCGGGAATTTTGCTCGGCGGCACCCTCTCGGAGACTCCCTACGTCGAGAACAAGGTGGATACCATCGGCTATCTCTTCTTCTCGCCCGTGTTCTTTGCCAAGATCGGCATGAACCTCGACCTCGGGGGCATCACCCTGCCCTTCCTCGCATTCGGCGCGGTGTTTGTCGTTGCCGCCCTCGCGGGCAAGTTTGTGGGCTGCGGATTGGGCGCCAAGCTGTGCAAATTCTCGTGGAGCGACAGCGTGCGCGCGGGTCTCGGCATGATGGTGCGCGCCGAAGTCATCCTCATCTGCGCCGAGCAGGGCGTGCGCGCGGGGCTCGTGAAGCCCGCCATCCAGCCGTTCATCTTCCTCATCATCCTCATCTCGTCGGTGCTCACGCCCATTCTCCTGAAATGGACGTACGCCCGCGAAGAGCGCCGCACCCGCGGCGACCGTCACGCCCCGCCTCCCGCCCTCCCCCCCGACTGGGGCGAAAGCGCGTAGAATTCCCTCATTCCGCCCCGCCCGCACTATTTTCGACCAAGGGCGGCACGAGCCCGTAAGGGCGAAGTAGCGGATCTTCCCTTAAGATACGCTCGCCCCGTTGGGGCTCGGTATGAGGCCCTCCAACAAAAACCTCAAAGCAATTTCCCGCGGGAGATTGCTTTTTTCATCGCCGCGTGTTACAATATCCCCAAGGAGAATTTTATGAAATATCGCAATCTCGGCAAATACGGTTTGAAGCTCTCGGAAGTCGGGCTCGGCAGTTGGGTGACCGACCTCAATGGCGCCGACGCGGAGCGCATCGCCCAAGAGACCGTAAACACCGCCTTCGACGAGGGCGTCAACTTCTTCGACTGTGCCGACGCCTATTCGGGCGGCGCGGCGGAGCGGTTCCTCGGCAAAGTACTCGGCGAGCACGAACGCCACGAGTTCGTCGTCTCGTCCAAGGTGTTCTTCCCGATGGGGGCAGGCGCCAACGATTGGGGGCTCTCGCGCAAGCACATCACCGAGCAACTCGACAAGACCCTCCTCAACATGCGGCTCGACTATCTCGACCTGTATTTTTGCCACCGCTTCGACCCCACCACCCCCATCGAGGAGACCGTGGAGACCCTCTCCGACCTCGTGAAGGCGGGCAAAATTCTGTATTACGGCGTCTCGGAGTGGTCGCCCGTGCAGATCACCGAGGCCATCCACATCGCCAAGGAGAACAACCTGCGCCCGCTTGCCGTCATCCAGCCGCAGTACAACATGGTCGACAGGTACATCGAGGACGAGATCATGGGCATCTGCGAGAAGTACGGCGTGGGCATTACGCCGTTCTCGCCGCTCGCGCAGGGACTTCTGACGGGCAAATACCGCAAGGGGCAGCCGCTTCCCGAGGGCTCCCGTGCCACTTGGCAGGCGGATAAGCAGATCAACAAACTCCTCACCGAGGAGAATTTGGATAAGGTGGAACGCCTCCTTGAAATTGCCGACGGGTTGGAGGTCTCCCTCTCCGCGCTCGCCCTCGCATGGATCCTCAGGAAGAAGCAGATTAGTTCGGTGATCACGGGCGCGTCGCGCCCCGCGCAGCTCCGCGCCAATGCCAAGGCAAGCGGCTTGGAACTCTCCGGGGAGACTCTCTCCGCCATCGACGAAATTCTCGACTACCACCCCTTCGTCCGCCGCATCGGATAATTTCGCTCGGTCATTTTTCCCGCCGTCCAATATTGATTTTTTCCTTTTTATCCCTCCCCGCGCGCGCAGTTCCCCCCCCTTTGGGGGGGGAACTGCGCGCGCGGGGAGGGATAATTTTTTCGGCGCGCCCGCCCTTTTCCCTCGCCCACGCAACACAGTTTCCGATTTTATTGTACTATGATATCCGTAATTTTTCGGATATGTATGACAACCTTTTTTGAAAAATTTTCGGGAGCTTTGCAAGCGCCCCGCGGCTCTTCAAGCCGCGGGGCGCAAAATTTTTCCCGTTATTCCCCGTTATTCCGCCGCAACGTCCGTGTCCGTCTCCTGCAGCGCATCTTGTAACATTTCCGCCTGTTCCTTCTCCGCCCTTCCGAGTTTTCTCCACACCCAAACCATCACGGGGGCAGTCACGAGAATGGCGACCGTATCGGCAATGGGAGCCGCCCACGCCACGCCCATCACCCCCAGCCCGATGGGCACGGTGAGCGCGAACAAAATCGAGAGCATATCGCGCAAAAAGGAGAGGGGAGCGGCAACTTTGGCGAGCCCCATCGACTGCAAGAAGATGGCGCACACCTTTTGCAGGCAGGTGAACACGATGAGCATGAGATAGATGCGGAGGCAGGGCACCGCAAACTGCATATACAGTTCGGCGTCCAGCCCGTTTGCACCGCCGCCCGCGCCGAACATCGCAATGAACACCTGCGGGATTGCCTCAAACAAAATTGTGACGAAGAGGCAAATTCCCCCCGTCCACAAGAGAATGAGTTTTAAGAGTTTTTTCACCCTGCCGTATTGTTTCGCGCCGTAGTTGTAGCCGACAAGCGGCTGTGCGCCCGCCGCTATGCCGATGGCAACGTTCAGCACGATCTGGAACAGTTTCATGATGACGACGAAGGCCGCAAGCGGGATATCCGCGCCGTAAACGCTCTTCAAACCGTAGCGCACAAAGAGCAGGTTGTTGACGATGGTCGTCACCACGATGCACAGCTGCGTCAGAAAACTCGAGAGCCCCAAAGCCATGACGCGGCCGAGCAGTTTGAAATCGGGCACAAAACTCTTCCACTTGATCTTGAAGGTCTTGCTGCGGGCGAGGTAGCAGGCGCAGATGATAAAACTCACAAACTGCCCCAAAATGGTGGCATACGCCGCGCCGCTGATGCCCAAATCGAGGGCATAGATGGCGATGGGGTCGCCGATGATGTTGAGGACGGCGCCCGCGACCATGGCGAACATGGCGTAGCCGGGGGAGCCGTCGGCACGGATGATGGCGGCGAGCGTGTTCTGCACGAGGGCAAGCGGCATCATGGCGTAAATGATGATGCCGTAGTCGTGCGCGAGCGGGAGATTGGCGTCCGTCCCGCCGAGGAGCATCAGAAGACCGTCTCCCCAAAGGTAGGCGACGAGAATGACGGCGCACCCCGAGAGGAAGGAGGCGAGCACGGCGTTCCCCACACAGCGGTGGATGTTGTCCTTTTTGCCCTCGCCGAGGGAGACGGAGAGCCACGCCGCCGCGCCGTCGCCGAAGAACAGGGAGAGCCCCCACCCGACGACGGTGATGGGAAAGATGACGCCCGTCGCCGCATTGCCGAG
>CANRFK010000064.1 GCA_947629875.1 uncultured Clostridia bacterium | reverse complement strand
TCCCCGTCTCCCTCCTCCCCGTCGTCCTCCATGGCGCGGTGGTAGTAATATGCCGATTGGAGCTGGTTGCCCATGTTCATAAAGGCGACGGCGAGCCCCTCGTATCCCTCGGCGAAGTCGGCTTCGTTGCAAGTGTCGAGGAAGCGGAACCACGCGTCGGCGGCGAGCGCATAGAGATCCATGCTCTCATAGACGTCGGCATAGAGCGCCCATGCGTCGGCGCTGGGCGGATACTTCTCGCCCCGCTTGTTGAGCATGGTGAGCGCGCCCATATTGTCCCCCCGCTCGTAGCGCTTCTCCGCGCTCTCATAGAGGAACTCCTCGCTGAACATGAACTTTTCTTGCTTTCCTCTCATGCCTTCTCCGAAAACAGTTTTTCCACGTCCGCCGCGCCGAAGCGGTAGTCGGTATTGCAGTAGTCGCAGTGCACGGAAATTTCCCCGCGCTCCGCGATGAGCGACATGGCGTCCTCCCGCCCGAGGGAGATGACGGCAGCCGCCGCGCGCGCCTCCGAACAGTGGCAAACGAAGCCGAAATGCCGCACGGAATAGGACGCTTTTTCGATGCCGAGAAGTATTTTTTCCGCCCCCATGTCCTCAATTTGCGAGGAAATGTTTGCAAACGCGGCGATGGTCTTTTCCGTGCGCGAGAGGATGTCCTCGCCCGCCCCGGGGAGGGGTTGTAAGAACACGCCGCCCGCGCCGAGGCACCTGCTGTCCGTGCCTATTTTCACGCCGAGGGCAATGGCGGTCGGCCGTTGTTCGCTCGTCAGAAAGTAGGCGGAGAAGTCCTCGGCAATCTCGCCCGAGACGAGCTCGCTCGTCCCCGCAAAGGGCATGTCGCCGTCGTCCCGCACGACGGAGAGCGTCCCCTTCCGTCCCACGAAGCCGCCCACGTCGAGCTTTCCGTCCGCGCGCGGGGGCAGATCGGCGTGCGGGTTCTCAACGAAGCCGCGCATGCGGAGCGCGCCGTCGCCCACGGCAAAAATTTTTCCGCCCGCGCCCCCGCCGTTTATGGTCACCGAGAGCGCGCTCTTCTCGTCTTTGAGCCAACTGCATAGGTACGCGGTCGCGGTGAGCGTCCTGCCGAGCGCCGCCGCCGCCACGGGAGAGAGCCCGTGCCGAACAATGGCCTCGTTCACGAGCGCCGTCGTATCGAGCACGGCGAGGGAGACCTGTTCCCCCCAAATCAGCGATTTATAGATACTGTTTGCGCCTTTTTGCATATTACGTTGAGCCGATCGCTCCCCTCTTTGCTCTCTCCGAGGTGCCCCTCGAGGGATAAAATTTGAAGTCCCGTCCCTTCCATTGCGGAAACGAGCGCCGCTTCGCTGTGGATGTAGCGCGTGTGCTTTTCATCGCAGCGGCGGAAGAGCGCGCCCTCCCTTACGAAGAGCGTCACGTCCGTCTCCACGCGGTCGGGACAGAGCCTGTTCTGTTCCAAGTATGTCACATCGTCACGGTCGTCGCAAAACATATTATTTGCAACTTTCGTGCGCAATTTGTATTCCGAACTCACGTCGAACCAGAATATGCCGCCGCGGACGAGGCACTTTGCGATGTGCAAAAACGCCGCGTGCAGTTTTCGGGGCGGCAGATAGTTGATGCAGTCGTTGGGGGAGAGGATGAAATCGTACTTTTCGGGCGTTTTCAGCGCGGCGGCGTCGGCGAGGACGAACTGCACCCGCGCGCCCTCTTCCGCTGCCCGCCTCTCGGCCTCATTGAGCATGGCGCAAGATACGTCCGCGCCCGTCATCGTATAGCCCGCCCTTGAAAGCGCGCGGCAGAACGCGCCGCTCCCGCAGCCGAGTTCGAGCCCCTTTTTCCCCGCGCCGAGGCGGGATAGCCCTTCCATAAAATACTGCGACCACCCGGGGTAGTCGCAGTCGTCGTTCAAAAATTCAAACCACCCGGCAAGATCGTCGTAAGCCTGTGCCGCCTGTGCCGCCTTCGCCATCTCTACCTCTTGTTGAGAAGCTTGGGACGCTTGACGTTCTTTTTCTTCTTTTTCCCGGGCTTGCCATCCTCCTTGATGGCGCGCTCCGTCTCCTCGAAGATGCGGTTATATTCCACGTACTGTGCATCGTCCTTGTGCTCTTCCTCGTATTTTTTCACGTCCTCTTCGACGGCCGCCCTGCTCTCGCGCACCTTTTGGAGGTCCTCACGGGAGAAACTGTCGGGCAGCTGGTACATATCCACGCCGTCGTCGACGGGCATGATGGGACGGCACGCGAGTTTGCTCTTTCCCTGCGCCACGATCTGCCGCCGAAGTTCGCGCATGGCGGCGCTCTCCTCGAGGCTGACCTGTTTCGGGCTCGTATCGGACGGCTTGTCCTTGTTGTAGAGCCCGCGCCCCGTCGCAAATCCGCGGTCGGGGTTGACGAACTTATCGAACGCCCACTGGCTGTAATCCATCCACACGAGCATGAGCCACGAGATGCCGAAGAGGAAGAGAATGATGATCCCGATGATGAGGAGGATGCCCTTCCCGAAGATGCAGAGGAACACCGGCCACGTGGCGAGCGCGGCGAAGAAGATCGTCTGCGGGAAGGTGCCCACCGTCATGACGACGGCGTTGCGGATGAGTGCGAACGGCCCCTGCTTATAGTTCACGCCGAGGGAGACCATCCACAGCGTCACGAGCGTGGCAAACGCCACAAAAATATAGCCGATGACTTTGGAGGCGATCATCCAGCCCGCCATGGAGGAGCCGGCTGCCACGAAGAAATCGGAGAAGTCCCCCACCACCCTCGCAATGAACAGGATGGCGGAGAAGAAGATCGCGGCCTCCAATACGTTGAAAAAGTTGCGCTTGATGCCGCGCAAAAAGTCGTTGGCGACGAAGATGCCCTCCGTCCAGATTAAGTTGCGGATGATATACATGCCGCCCGAAATACCGATGCCCGCAATGACGCATGCGGGGATGAGCAGGCCGAAATAGAAGAGGTCGAGCTGCAAGATAGCCCACTGTTCCTGCCCCGGCACGAAGGGAACGTAGGGATACCCCACGCCGAGGCCGGAGCCGTACGATCCGCTCGCCCCGATGGCGGCAATGCTGTAATTGTGGAAAAAGACGATGAGGATGATGGGGATACAGGTGATGAACACCATGAGGTTGACGAGGATGAGCTTGCCGAATCTCCCCTTCAATATATCCCAAAACAGCGCCCAGCGGCTCGTGGGCAAGGTACTGCGCGCATAATCTTCGCTGCGCTCCTTCCCTTCCAGCCAACGGGCAACAAGTCCTTTCTTCTCTCTATTTGCCATAGTCCGACTCCGATCGTATGCAAATCTCGGCGGAAACGCCGCCATAAGGCTATTGTACTACAAACGAGAAAATATTTCAATTAAATTCGGGCATTTTCCTTGATTTTTATATTTGCGTATGATAAAATAAATTTTGCTGAAAAGAGGAGCGGAAGAACATGAGTACCGCCGCCCGAGGGAGCGCAGGGCTTCCCGCGGCAGGGTTGCGGAAAAGGGTATCTCCGCCGAAATGCGGCTTTATCCCTGCCCCGCCGCGTTGGAAGTGCGGGAGAATACCCGCCCTTCTGTCGCCGACATTGCGGTGAAGCGCTTTTTGGGCAGTCCCCCGAGGGGGCGGAAAGGGCTTTGGACGAACGGCGGCGCCGTTCTTTTTTTCATAGAGGAGCAAATATGAAGCAGTACCGTGTTGGAATTATCGGCGCAACGGGCATGGTCGGGCAACGCTTTGTCACCCTGCTCGAACACCACCCTTGGTTCACGCCCACAGCCCTTCTTGCCTCGGCGCGTTCGGCGGGAAAGTTGTACCCCGAAGCCGTGGGCAACAAGTGGGCGATGAGCGCCCCCATTCCCGCATACACGCAGAAGATGACGGTTCTGGACGCTTCCGACCCCACACAAATCGCGGGCAAGGTGGATTTCGTATTCTGCGCCGTCAACATGAAAAAGGACGAAATAAGAGCTCTGGAAGAGGCGTACGCCCGCGCGGAGATCCCCGTGGTCTCCAACAACTCGGCGCACCGCTTCACGCCCGACGTGCCCATGGTCATTCCCGAGGTCAACCCCGAACACCTCGCCGTCATCGGGGCGCAGAGAAAGCGCCTCGGCACCAAGCGCGGGTTCATTGCGGTAAAGAGCAACTGCTCGCTGCAATCGTACGTGCCCCTTCTGCACCCCATCCTCTCCTTCGGGGTGGAAGAGGTCGCCGTGTGCACCTATCAGGCCATCTCGGGCGCAGGCAAGACCTTTGCAACCATGCCCGAGATCGTCGATAACATCATTCCCTACATCGGCGGCGAGGAGGAAAAGAGCGAGCAGGAGCCCCTCAAAATTTGGGGCAGAGCAGAAGGCGGGCAGATCGTTCCTGCGTACAGTCCCCGTATTTCGGCGCAGTGCCTCCGCGTCCCCGTCTCCGACGGCCACACCGCGGCGGTGTTCGTCAAATTCGATCGAAAGCCCACACGGGAGCAAATTCTCTCGGCATGGAAAACCTACAAGGGTGAGCCGCAAAAGCTCGGGCTCCCCTCCGCGCCCAAACAGTTCATTCACTATCTTGAAGAAAACGACCGCCCCCAGCCCAAACTCGACCGGATGACGGAAAACGGCATGGCGATCTCCGCCGGGCGGCTCCGCGAGGATGCCCTCTTTGACTACAAGTTCATCGGCTGTTCGCACAACACCCTGCGGGGCGCGGCGGGCGGCGCGGTGCTGCTTGCCGAACTTCTCGCCGCCAAGGGCTACTTCGACTGACCTTAACAGCTCCCGCGGCATACAATGACGAATGATAAGGAGAACATTATGACGGGATTTTTGAAGGGAAGCGCAACGGCGATGATCACGCCGTTTGCAAAGGACGGCGTCAACTTGGATGCCTTCGCCGCCCTCGTCGAATACCAAATTGCGGGCGGAACGGACGCCCTCGTCGTCCTCGGCACGACGGGCGAACCCGCCACGATGTCCGAGGAGGAAAAACTCGAACTCATGCGCTTTGCCCGCCAAATTACGCCGAAAAACGTAAAGCTCATCTTCGGCACGGGCAGCAACTGCACGGAAAAAGCGATAGCCATGTCCCAGACCGCGCAGGATTTAGGCGCCGACGGCATCCTCGCCGTCACTCCCTACTACAACAAGTGCACCCAGCGCGGCCTGTACGAATATTACAAGACCATTTGCGAAGCCGTCACCCTGCCCGTCATCGCCTACAACGTGCCCGGGCGTACAGGCGTGAACATTGCGCCCGAGACGGCTGCGGCCATCGCGGAGATCCCCAACCTCGCGGGCATCAAGGAGGCGAGCGGCAACATGGCGCAGGTCATGGAGACAGCCCGCCGTATCCGCGGAAAGTGCGACCTCTACTCGGGCGAGGACGCCCTCAATTTGCCCATTCTGTGCGCGGGCGGCACGGCGGTTATCTCCGTTGTCTCCAACCTTGCCCCGCGCGCCGTCAAAGATCTCTGCACGGCGGTGGAAAAAGGCGACCTTCCCCGCGCCAACGAGATAAACGACGGCCTTTTGTCCCTCGCCGCGGCGTGTTTCAGCGAGGTCAATCCCATCCCCGTCAAGGCGGGCTCCAATCTCTTGGGGTTTGAAGCGGGTCTGCCGCGCGCCCCTCTCACCGAGATCGAACCCCAGCATTTACAGCAGCTCAAAGCCGCCATGATCGCGTGCGGCTTGAAGGTGAAAGCATGAACATTATTTTATGCGGCGCGTGCGGCAAAATGGGCAGAATGGTGGCGGAACTCGCCGCCGCGCAGGGCGAGAACATCGTCTGCGGCGTGGATATCGCCCCCGCCCCAATGGCCTTCCCCGTCTACACGTCCTTTGCGGAAGTGGACGCAAGCAAAAAGGCCGACGTGCTCATCGACTTCTCCTCCCCTTCCCATCTCGAAGAGCGCCTCCGCTTCTGTGAGACGCGCGGCATTCCCGCCGTGCTCGCCGCGACGGGCTACACGGAAGCCGATATAGCCCTCATCGAAAATTACGCGACCCGTGTGCCCATCTTCAAGACGGGCAACCTCTCCCTCGGCGTGAATATCTTACAGCGTCTTGTCAAGGAGGCGGCGCGCGCGCTCGGCGACGGGTTCGATGCCGAGATTGTCGAGTGCCACCACCGCGAGAAGAAGGACGCCCCCTCGGGCACCGCGCTGATGCTCGCAGAGAGCGTCAACGAGGGCTTCGGCGGCGACAGGGAGAACGTCTACGGGCGGCACGGCGCGGTCGGCGCGCGAAAAACAGGCGAGATCGGCGTGCATGCCGTGCGCGGCGGCACCATCGTGGGCGAGCACGAGGTGATGTTTGCGGGCGAGGACGAAATCCTGACGCTCTCGCACTCGGCGCGGAGCCGCAAGGTATTCGCGGCGGGCGCACTGAAAGCGGCACATTTCATGCTGAAAAAGCGCCCCGGCCTGTACGACATGGACGATTTATTGGACGGTATTTTGAAATAAGGAATGCGCCCCGCGGCTCTGCCGCGGGACGCCCCATTTTCCCCCTCAAAATCTCAATTCTCCCCGAAAAAAATATCTTGACATTCCAACGAGATCCAAATATAATATAGAATATCTCATCAAGGAGAAGAAACATGTTCTGTAAACATTGCGGCTCGCAAATCGACGATGATTCCGTCTTCTGTCCCCGTTGCGGCGCGGTTCAGACCGCTCCCGTGCAAGTACAACCCGTTCCCGTGCAGCAAGAAACGACCAACGTCCTTGCGATCGTCGGCTTCGTGCTCTCCTTTTTTGTTACGATCGCGGGGCTCATCTGCTCCATCATCGGCTTGAAACGGGCGCCGCAGTTGGGCGGAAAAGGACGCGGACTTGCGATCGCGGGGATCATCATCAGCGCCGTCTCGATGGCGCTCGCCTTCATCCTCCTCATCGTCTTGTTCGCCCTGTATGACAGTCTTCCGTATAACCCATTCCTCTATTCATAAGATCCGAATGATTTCGCCGCGCTGACCATTCGGGCAACACAACAAACAGAAAGAGAGCCGCCGCTTCCGAAGAAGCGGCGGCTCTCCCCCTTTTCCCCCCTTACTCGAGTTCAAACGCCCCCGTGTAGAGCTGGTAATATTTTCCTTTCATCTCGATGAGTTGTTCGTGCGTGCCGCGCTCGATGATGCGCCCCTGCTCCAAGACCATGATGACGTTGGAGTTCTTCACGGTGGAGAGCCTGTGCGCGATGACGAACACTGTTCTCCCCTCCATCAGTTTATCCATGCCGCGCTGGACGATGGCCTCCGTCCTCGTATCAATGGAAGAGGTCGCCTCGTCCAAAATCATCACGGGCGGGTCGGCGACGGCCGCGCGGGCAATGGAGAGAAGTTGCCTCTGCCCCTGCGACAAATTCGCGCCGTTCTGGTGGAGTATCGTGTTGTACCCCTCGGGAAGCCGCACGATAAAGTCGTCCGCACCCGCAAGTTTGGCGGCGGCAATGCACTCCTCGTCCGTCGCGTCCAGCCTGCCGTAGCGGATATTCTCCATCACCGTCCCCGTGAAGAGATTGGTGTCCTGCAAGACCATGCCGATGGCTCTGCGCAGTTCCCCCTTCTTTATTTTGGTGACGTTGATGCCGTCGTAGCGGATCTTGCCGTCCTGAATGTCGTAGAAGCGGGTCAAAAGGTTGGTGATCGTCGTCTTGCCGGCGC